>CAMCCU010000060.1 GCA_945872975.1 Pedosphaera parvula Ellin514 | reverse complement strand
GCGCAAGGTGATCAATGCGACGGCGGGGGCTTTCAAGCGGACTTCAAGCGCGCCGATGGCGACGTTGGTGCCGCGCTCAATGGTTTCCAGATTCCGGTCGGCGTCGAGCACGCGGATCTCGTGGATGGTTTGCGCGCGCCAAGGCAGGTGGCGGAGTTCGATGCGATGGAGCGATTCGGTGCGGCCGTGGTCGCTGAGAAGAATGGTGGCGTGTCGGCGGTCGGGTGAAAAGCCGGCGCTGAGGGTGAGTGCATCGGGAACGGAGCCGGTAGCTTCGACGCGCTGGGGCGCATCGAGCAGTTCCCGGAAGGCGCGCAGGGCGTGGAAGGTTTTTAGCGGAACGCCGTTCTCGTTGAACAGGCCGAAGCCGCCGACTTCGCCGTGGAAGAAGTTGGCCATGTCGAGCGGGGCGTCCTGCAAATTCAACAGCGCGGCGACGATGAAGGCTGCGCCGGGCGCACCACCCATCGCGTCGTAGAAATTCTGGCGGACTTCGGCGGTCGCGGATCTCGAGAGGCCGGCCCACGAGTTGTTCGGGAGGAAGTTCCATTCATTGAGATGGCTCTCGGTGCGGGTGAAGCCGTCGCGGTCGAGGAGCTGGCAGATGGCGCGGGCGCGTTCGGCGAGCTCCATCGGGCGGTCGGTGTAGCAGTGCCAGGTGAAGAAATCCAACGGCACGCGGTCGCGTCGGCAGAGTTCGAGGAACTTCAGCACGAACTCGGAGGGAACGAAGGCGCCGTTCTCAAATTTGCCGGAGTAACCGAAGGCGGGTCCGCCGACCTTGAGCTGCGGGAACTGTTGTTTGATCTCACGCACGGCAGTGGCGTAGAGCTGGAGGAATTGCTCGTCCGTGCCGGTCCACATCGCGGGGCGGTTCTCGGGCTCGTTCCAGATTTCCCAGTAGCGGATGCCGTGATGAAATCCGTTCGCCCAGCCCTCGTTGTAATGCCGGATGATGCCAAGGCAGATCGCCGTCCACTTCTCGAAATCTTTCGGCGGATGCACGAAGCGTTTCGTCTTCGTGTGCTCGATGCTCTCGCCCAGCCGGAAGACAATCTGCGCGCCCGTCGCCCGAATCGCGGCGAGGTATTCATCCGTCAACGTGAAGTCGTAGCTCTCGGGTTTCTCGGGGTCGGCGTTGAAGTTCGGGAAGAGGACGTGAATGTCCACCACGTCCGGGTTCGGCCAATGACAGTCGTGCAGTCGCGTGAATGGAATCCCGAGCGCGCGATGCTGCGCGGTGAGATCGATCAAGCCGCCACCCACGAGCGGGCCTTTGTTGATGCCGTGGAGCGGGCGGAAGGTGCCGTTGGTTTTGGCAAAGTCGACTTCGAAGATGGCGGCGGCGAGATCGCCAGCAATACCGATCACGAAGGCGATTGATGCCAAGCTGGCCAGTGTAGTCACGCGGCGCACGGCATCATCTCCTTATGGTAGGAGTCGAGGTGACGAGACTCATTTTTCAACACAGAGAGTTCAGAGTCTCCTCACGTCGACTCCTACCGGTGGTTGATTACACCTTCGCCGCTTCCGGATGCACCCACGGCGCGCGGTAAGGACGGCGCAGAAGCTTGTTCGCCTCCTTGTCGCCCATGACCATGCCTGTCGTCGCGTCCCACTTCAGCGAGCGACCGAGCTGCGCGGAGATGTTCGCGAGGATGCACGTCGCGCTGGAGATGTAACCCTGCTCAACATCGGCCACCGGCTTGCCGCGTGACGCGATGTTCGCGAGCAGATCTTTCATGTGAACACGGATCGCCGATGCAACATGCTGCTCGAGATCTTTCTCCGTTTTGTCTTCCGGATATTTCTCGTACTCGAACAACGGCTGGCCGCTCACGGTCGCCTCCTTCTTCCCACGCGGGAAGAACTCGAACCCGTTCACACCCGCCTTCAGCGTGCCTTTGTCGCCGTAGATGAAGGCCGCCCATGGATACTTCGCGTCCGGCGCTTCGCCCCACGAACGATGCGTCCAGACCACTGGCAAATCGCCGTAATCAAAGGTCGCCGCCTGTGTATCAGAAATGTTCGCGCGCGCGTTTTTGTCCATGAAGATTCCGCCGGTCGAGCTGATCGACGTCGGCCAGCCGAGGTCCAACATCCAGCGGACCATGTCCAGCATGTGAACGCACATGTCACCCACGATGCCGTTGCCGTATTCCATGAACGCGCGCCAGCCACGGGGATGAACAATCTTGTTGTAAGGCCGCATCGGCGCGGGGCCGGTCCACATGTTGTAATCGAGGTAGTCCGGCGGGGCGATGTCCGGTGCAGTCGCGAGCGTGTCGCGATTCCGCATGTGGTAGTAGCAGCAGATCTCCACGTGCGCGATCCGGCCAAGCAACCCTTCCTTGATCACCTTGTCCCGCGCCTCGATGAGATGCGGCGTGCTGCGGCGCTGCGTGCCGATCTGGACGACCCGCTTGTATTTGCGTGCGGCGGCGAGCATCGCCTGGCATTCCACCACATCGACGCCGATTGGCTTCTGGCAGTAAATATCCGCGCCCGCCTTGCACGCCTCAATCATGGGCAGCGCATGCCAGTGATCCGGCGTGGCGATGAGCACGATATCGAGGTCCTTCTCCTTGAGCATCGCGCGGTAATCGGAATACGTGCGCGGCCGCTTCTTGGAAAGCTGGCGCGTCGCGACCATGTCCGCCGCGCCGTCGAGCATCTTCTTATCAACATCGCAGAGTGACACCACCTCGACCGGCGCGACCTGAATGAGCCGGAACAAATCACACTTGCCATACCAGCCCGTGCCAATGAGCCCCACGCGCTTCTTCGTGTCCGCAAATTCAGCGGCGTAATTGGGAAAGGCGGAGAGCGCGAGTGCAGCAGCGCCCGTGGATTGGAGGAAGTGGCGGCGATTCATGCGGGGGGTTTTAACGTCTCATCCTCGCGATGACAAGCCATGAGGATCTCGAATCAGCCGCAGCCGGTGAAACCATTCACCACCATCGATCTCGCTCGGAGGTTCAGCCTACTTCTCCGCCTCGTGTCCGGCCTTCTCCCAGGCAGCCAGGCCACCATCCAGATTGAAGACGTTCTTGAATCCCATCCGCGACAGCTCAGCGGCAGCGATGGCTCCGCGTGAGCCGACGTGGCAGTTCACGAGAATGGGCTTCCGCTTGTCGAACTGCGCGGCCTTGGCGGCGAAGTCCGGCGAATGGATGTCCATGTTGATGGCTCCGGTGACATGGCCTTTGGCGAACTCCTGCGCGGTGCGAACGTCGAGCACCGGTGCCTTGCCTTTGCTTCGACGCTTCTCGAAATCGGCGGCGCTGATCTCCTTGAAGCCTCCTTCCGCCCGCGCCGCTGCCGCCCCGGCCTTCGTCTGCTCGCCACGCGCCAGCCGAATCGCCTTCGCCAAGTCCGCCGCCTTGCCGCGCCCCCAATAGTGGAGGAAGACGTAGCGCGGCGTCTCGCCAATCATGTGATGATGAATCGCCACGATCTGGATGCCCGCGCCGCGCAGGCTCTTGAGCACGGGCTGCAATTCGTTCTCGCGACACGCGAAGTCGCCGTCCACCACCGCGTTGTCGTCGGTGCCGCCAAAACTCGCCCAGGTGTTCACGCCCATCTCCTTGCCCACGTCACAGCCGCAATCCATCCGCGCGACGCGGCCGAAGACGAACTTCACCATACCGTCCTTCTCCTGCGGCTTGGCCGTGAACATCTCCGCCAAAGGCGCGGCGCTGATGGCGTTCTGTTGCGGGATGGCGCCACCGAAGGACTTCGCCGGCTGAGGAGTCGCGGCGCGGATTTCCTTCCCCTTCACCAACGCTGCTTTCACTCCGGATGCGAGTTTCTCTTCCGTGCCTTCACCGCCAATGTGCATGAAATAGACCTGAGGGTCCGCGTGGAAGAAATGGTTGTGCAACGCGGTGACCTGAAGACCGTTCTCCAGCGCGACGCTCATCACGGGATTCACCTCGTCCTCGAACAACACCAGGTCCCCCATGACCATCGCCTCCGCCTTCCTGCCCGCGAGAAACGCCGCCCATGAAGTCAGCCCCATGAAGGGCGGCATCTTCCACTCGTCCACTTTCACCGTCACGTCGTTGCGAGGCGCGGTGACTTTGAACACGCCCTCGGCGGCATTCCACGAACCCTTGAGACCAGTGACTTGTTCGATGCGATTGGTGTCGAGAGCGCCTTGAACGCTCAGGCAACAGCCGACGATGAGAACGCTGCTGGAGAGTTTGCTAAGCAAAGAGGGGTGCATGGTTTTGCCAGCCTATCGAGACTCCAACAACTGACAAGCGACTGTTTCCTCCCATCATTGTTTGTCCAGAAAAGCAAAACGGCCCGGAGGAAACTCCGGGCCGTTGCGAAGAACCAACTAAAACTCAGTGCGCGCCTTTGCGCCGTTCATGCAAGCCAACCCCCGTCGAACCTTCGGCGGCGTGAATAGAATCCGGTTCACCAGCAGGCGCGCAGAGCAAACCCTCGTTGTAGCCAGACAACCGTTTAACGGCGGCGGAAATCTTTTTCCAGGTGAGGCTGGATGCCCTCACACCACTGCAAACCGGGAAGCGAGCGAGGCAGGCATCCACGGCAACGATGGCGTCCTGGATGCAACTGTCATCATTGCCCGCCGCGACATTGAGCTTGGCGGCGACGAGGTCGCGGAACAGGTGCTTCGTCTTGTCGCCCTTCTCGGGCAGACGAAGGAAGGAAAGGCTCCGGGCTTTGGAGAATGTGCGATTTCCGATCACGAGGGAATCCACCGGCCACGCTTCGGGATGATTCCTCCAGTAGCCGTGGCCTTCCACTCCAGGAGCGACCGGTGCTTCACCGCAAGTCATGTCGGCATTCACGAGCGCCTTGCCATCGACCGGGACGACCTCGCCGCAGTTCACAAAAGCACGGCACTGATCGGAAAAGGGCGTCCCGGGAACATCAGCGTAATACAGTTCAAGCCGGACGTTTTCGACTGGGACGTTCAGGTAGAAGTTCACCGGCGATCCGGAACTGGAATCCGTGGCCCCAGAATAGACGAGCCCGAGGTAGGCACTGTCGGCACAATCATAAGCGGCAATGGCCACGCCGGACATCTCGGCACCATTCACTTTGATGAGGCCCCAGATTTCGAGCGCGGCGGCTTTTGTCGCGGAGAGGCCGAGAGCGATAACGGCGGCGCCGAGGCTGGCGGCTTTCGCAAGGCGTTTCGTCAGTTCGAGGTGTTTGGTCATCTTCATTTTCGTGTCTGGTTAAGTTAGCCATCCGAACCATTCCTGGCTCGAGCGCGGACCGTCCGACAGGTGGACACGTGAGTCAAGGAAGGCGGCCTGATTCAGCGCCGGAGACAGCGCGACGGGTAGATTTACCTCCCTCCCAGCCTCGGTCGGATACGCCCTTGCTCCACGCTTGCACGCGAGCTCTGATTCCAGTAACAATATGCAGTCACAAAACAGGAATGAATCCCGTGAAGTGCCGTAACTCCGACATGAAATACTTGTGCCCAAGGCTGGTCAACAAAAGCGTCCCCACCAGGCACGCTTTCCTGCTCGCGGTGCTGGTCACGCTGCTGTTCGCAGCCGGACAGCGGACGGCACTCGGTGCTGTCTTTGACTTCACACCTCGCGACGGCGTCGTGGAGGCGAACTACGCGACAGACACGAGCCGAATGGCCATCAGCATCACCGGACTCAACCAGACCAACGTGCCTTCCGGATCGACTCAGGACCGCATCATCGACAATGGGATCGTCGCATGGAGCAGCGGAGCGACCGTCTATTCTTACGTGTTTGATCCCGCCAGAAATCGATGGATGGGCACCAATTCAACCCACACGGGAACTCCAATTTCCGACTTGCGACTGGCGGATGGAGTGGTCGCATGGAGCGTCCCGAGCGGTGCTGTCTTCTTTCGGGTTTATGATCCGATTCGCGGTCGTTGGGTTGGCGGAACCGCTGCGGGTCCACTGGACGGGCCATCGGTTCTGAACACGAACGGAGTGGTGGCGTGGACCACCAGCAGCAAGGTCAATTTCTACACTTACGACCCCACGCGAACCGGGTGGATGGCGGGCAGTGCGACAGTCTCAGACGTATTCGACCTTCAGAATGCGGACGGTGTCGTGGCTTGGAGCAAGAATCCCAGAGTGGATTACGGAACATATGATCCGAGTCGAGGCACCTGGCGAATGGGCGCTGAACCGAGCGCCGGGTTTACCTCGGACCTCTCCATCTCCAACGCTCAGGTCCGCTGGACGACGTCTGGCGCCAGTTATTACCACGGATACAATCCAAGCTCCGGCGGATGGCCCAACTCGCCATCGCCGCTGGCGTACCTGGTCGTCTCAACCAATTCCGGCAACGCGCAGTTTTACGTCTCCTTCATCGACATGTCGATCGGCGGCAGTTCGTGGTCGTTGGATTTCGGGGACGGCACCTCGGTCAACAAAAGGGCAGCCACACATCGCTACGACACCTTTGGAAGATTCACCGCCAGGCAAACGGTAAACAATGTGTCGTCCTCCACCGCCAGCCAGACGATCCTCACCGACACCATCGCGCCAACCGGCACGCTTACAATCAATGGCGGTACCAGTTTCACCACGAATCAAAACGTTACTCTTTCCCTCACCGTTTCAGACAATAGCCCAACGACCATGCGCTTCGCCAACGAAGGCACCAACTGGAGCACATGGGAATCGTTCGCCGCCACCAAAGCTTGGGCGCTTCTCACGAACAACGGCACCCGCAGCGTCTCGGCTCAATTCCGCGATGTCGCTCTCAACACTTCCGCGACCGTCACCGCCTCGATCCAACTGGACACCTCCCCGCTCCCCGTCGTCAGCCTGGTCAGCACCAATGTCAGCGAGGACGCCGGCAGCATCACTCTTACTGCGGTTCTCGACCGGGGTTACTCGCGACCCGTCGTGGTGAACTACGCGACCAGCAACAACACTGCGACGGCAGGGCAGGATTTCGTGGCCAAGACAGGTTCCCTGACGTTCTCCGCCAACATCCGTTCCGCAACTTTCACGGTGAACGTCACGCAAGATGCGCTGGTGGAATTGAACGAAAGCTTTCTCATCCAATTCACCGCAGTCTCCAATGTGGTCGCCGGACCGATGGGCGAAGTGACGATTCTCGATGACGACGTGCCGACCGTGTCGTTTGCCCAGACGAACTACACAGCCATCGAGAGCAACGGCGTGGCCGCCATTGCCGTGCGCCTGAGCGCTGCATCCGGACGAACGATCAAGGTCCAGTATCAAGCCACCAACGGCACCGCCACAGCAGACATCGACTTCGTTCCCGTGGCCGGTGAACTGACCTTTCCGTCGGGAGTCACCAACCAGTCTTTCATCATCCCAGTGATCGACGAGACCCTGGATGAGTTTTCCGAAACCGTGAACCTCCGTCTCATTGGCGCGACGAACGCCGTCCTGTCCGCCACCACGAACGCCACTCTGACCATCCTCGACGATGACAAGCCCGTCATCTTCTTCAACCAGAGCCTCTATCCGATCTACGAATCCAACGGAGTGAACAGCGCGGTGAAAATTAATGTTCGATTGAGCAAGCCCTACACGGAGGCGGTGTTTGTCGAGTGTAAGGTGGAGGGCATCACCGCATCGCCAGGCGATGACTACGTCCATGAGTCCTCCAACATCAAACTCAACTTCCAACCTGGATCAGGCTCAGGCTCGACCAACAAGGAAATCACCATCCTCGTCCGTCCGGATACCATCCGCGAGGCGCAGGAAACCATCCGCCTCACTCTGACCGACTTCGCTGGCGGCAGCCCCGGCCCCATCACAACCGCCTTGATTGTCATCACGGATGACGACGCGCCGCCGTTCATGGCGAACCCAGTGATCAGCACCAACGGACAGTTCTCCGCCACCTTCATTGGATTCCCCGGCCAGGTTTTCGCGGTGGAATGCTCTCCCAACTTCAGCACATGGACTGAACTCGTCCGGCTCACCAACACGACCGGCACATTGAACTTCTCGCAGCCGATTCCGACCAACTCCGTCGGCCAGTTCTATCGCACCCGGCTCATCCCCTGAGCCAATCAATTGGAGCAGGACGGATTGAAGAGATGAGGAGCCGACAACTGTGTCGGCTCCGCCTGCTCAACCGACCGCGCGCAAGACGGCGCTTCACGCTGCCATAGCAGGCGCGGGGTTGGCGTTGGCGCTGCGCGAAGGCTACTTCACCTTCTTCACTTTTTCCCAGCGCCCGGTCTTCGCCGACTTCAGCACGGAGTCAGTGACGTAATCAGTGGCCAGTCCGTCCTTGAAGGTCGGGCTCGCCATCTTGCCGGTCTCGAGACCCTTGATGAAATCCGCCACCTGGTGAACGAACGTTTCCGCGTAACCGATCTGCAGGCCCGGCACCCACCAGTTCTTCATGTACGGATGTTCGCCATCGGTGATGTGAACGGACTTCCAGCCGCGAACGTTGCCCTCGTCCTTGTAGTCGAACACCTGCAAGCGGTGCAGATCGTGCAAGTCCCACGCGAGCGAACCGTTCTCGCCATTGATCTCAAACGTGTTCAGAGCCTTGTGCCCGCGCGCGTATCGGGTGGACTCAAACGTCGCGAGCGAACCGTTGCTGAAGCGCGCCAGGAACAGGCTGGCGTCATCGATGCCAACCTTCTCCATCTTGCCGGTAAGAGCGTGCTTGCGCTGTTTGATGAAGGTCTCGGTCGTCGCGGTCACCGTATCAATGGTGCCGTTCAGCCACAGCGCCGTGTCGATGCAATGCGCGAGCAGATCACCGGTGACACCGGAGCCAGCCACCTTCACATCCAAGCGCCACAAGCCTGCGCCGCCCTGCGGCAGATCGGCGTTGATGGTCCAGTCCTGGAGAAACTTTGCGCGATAGTGGAAGATGCGCCCGAGACGACCCTCGTCGATCAGTTGCTTGGCGAAAGTAATGGCGGGCACGCGGCGGTAATTATACCAGACCATGTTCGGCACCTTCGCCTTGGTCACAGCGGCGACCATCTTCTCGGCTTCAGGTCCGTTCAAGGCGAGCGGCTTCTCGCACAGGATGGCCTTGCCGGCTTTCGCAGCGGCAATGGCGATCTCGGCATGGACGTTGTTCGGCGCAGCCACGTCGATGACGTCGATATCATCGCGCTCGATCAGGCGACGCCAGTCCGTCTCGATGGATTCATAGCCCCACTTGGCGGCGAAGGCCTTGGCCTTGCCGGCGTCGCGTGCGCAAATCGCCTTCAACACCGGGCGATGCTGGAGATCGAAGAAATTGTTAACTTGGGAGAATGCGTTCGAATGGGTACGACCCATGAAGCCGTAGCCGATGAGTCCGATGCGAAGTGGTTTCATAGCGTGATGATTTTCGGGCGTTAGCAAAGCGAGTCGCCCAGCGTGACGCAAGCCGAATCCGGCAATGCGCGTGAAGACAATTCCATCGGCTCACCACCTACCGTCCCTGCCGAACTTTCCGTCCTTTGCCTTTCCCGTAATTCACCGGCGCGGCCTTGGCTGAACCGCTCTCGTCGCCCGTCATGCGCTTCAGTTCACGCACCTGATCCCGAAGCAACGCCGCCTTCTCGAACTCCAGGTTGTTCGCCGCCGCCAGCATCTCTTCTTCGATCTCACGCACCGTCTCGGTCACATCCAGATTCCCGCTGGCTTCGTTGAGAATGGCTGTGGCCCGCGCCGCCTGATCCTCGCGCGTGGACAAACTTTCCTCCACCGCCCGGCTAACACTGCGCGGAGTGATGTTGTGCTCCTGGTTGTAGGCAATCTGCCGCTCGCGCCGATGCTGCGAAATCGCCAGGAACCGCTGGATGCTCTGCGTCTTCACGTCCGCGTAGAGAATCACCTCGCCGTTCAGATGCCGCGCCGCGCGTCCTGCCGTCTGGATGAGGCTCGTCGTCGAGCGCAAGTAACCCTCCTTGTCCGCATCGAGAATCGCCACCAGCGAAACTTCCGGCAGATCGAGTCCTTCACGCAGCAAGTTGATCCCGACCAGCACATCGAACTCGCCCTTGCGCAGCGCACGGAGAATCTCGACGCGTTCAATCGCATCAATCTCGCTGTGCAAGTAACGCACGCTGATGCCGACGTCGCGCAGGTAATCCGTCAACTCCTCCGATGTCCGCTTCGTCAACGTCGTCACCAGCACGCGCTCCTTCTTCTCGACGCGAATGCGAACTTCGTTGATCAAGTCGTCAATCTGTCCCTTGAGCGGCTTCAACGTGATGACCGGATCGAGAAGTCCGGTCGGGCGCACCACCAGTTCCGCGACGTGTCCCTTCGACCATTCCAGTTCCTGCGCCTGCGGCGTCGCGCTGACGTAGATCGTCTGGTTCTGCATCGCCTGGAACTCCGGGAAGTTCAGCGGCCGGTTGTCCAGCGCGCTGGGCAGACGGAACCCATGCTCGACCAGGACTTTCTTGCGCGACAAGTCGCCGGCGAACATCCCGCCAATCTGCGGCACCGTGACGTGTGATTCGTCCAGCACGAGCACGAAGTCCGGCGGAAAGAAATCGATGAGCGTATGCGGACGCGAGCCCGGCGGACGCGCGCTGATGTGCCGGGAATAATTCTCGATGCCGGAGCAGAAGCCCATCTCCTCCATCATCTCCAGGTCATACTCGGTCCGCATCTTGATGCGCTGCGCTTCGAGCAGCCGGCCCGTCTTCTCGAACTCCGCGATGCGCGGCCCCAGCTCTTCGCGGATGGAAAGGATGGCGCGCTTCATCTTGTCCGCCGGCGTCACGAACTGTTTGCCCGGAAAGATCGCTATCGACTCCAACTGCTCCAGCTTGTCGCCTGTCAATGGATCGAAGCGCGTCAACCGGTCGATCTGTTCGCCGAAGAACTCGATGCGCAGCGCGTCTTCACGATACGCGAGGCAGACCTCCACCGTGTCGCCGCGCACCCGGAAATTGCCGCGCATGAACTCGATGTCGTTCCGGTTGTATTGAAGGTCAATGAGGCGCAGGAGGAACTGCTCGCGCGTCAGGTCCATGCCCACGGCGAGATGAATCACCATCGCCTTGTAATCCTCCATGCTCACGATGCCGTAGATGCACGACACGCTCGCCACCACCAGCACATCGCGCCGGGTGAAGAGCGCGTTCATCGTCGAGAGCCGCATCCGCTCGATGGACTCGTTCACGCTGGAATCCTTCTCGATGAAGGTGTCGGTCCGCGGGATGTAAGCCTCCGGCTGGTAGTAATCGAAGTAGCTGACGAAGTATTCGACCGCGTTGTGCGGGAAGAACGCCTTGAACTCCGCGTAGAGCTGCGCGGCCAGCGTCTTGTTGTGCGAGATGACGAGCGTGGGCCGGTTCACATTCGCGATGGCGTTCGCCACGGTGAAGGTCTTGCCCGAACCCGTGACGCCCAGCAGCGTCTGATGCTTCGCGCCCGAGAGCAGGCCCTCCGTCAGCTTCGCGATGGCGGCGGGCTGATCTCCGGCGGGAGCGAACGGCGATTCGAGCTTGAACATGCGCTGGCAAACTAAGGAGCACGTTTCGAGGTGTCAACGCGCTGCTCCAAACTCATGGCAGTCGAGGTGACGAGACTACCCGTCCCCGACATTTCCCTGCACCGGCTAAGTGTTGAACTGATCTTCCTTCGCGCGGAAGAGAACGTTGAAGGTCGTCATCGAGCCGTAACTGCGCGTGATGTATTGCTGCATCTCCACCTTCTCAGCGTCGGTCAGCTTTTCGTGCGCGTTAATCTTCTGCTCCAGCACGCGGAGGTTGTTCCGGACCATCACGATCTTGTGGAAGAATACTTCGAGCGGCACTTCCTTCGTCTGCAATGTCGGATCCGCCGGGTGAAGAACCATCCTGCCACTATGCCAGCGCACCAGCATCTGGTCCGTGACGGACTCCGGCTTCTCCAAACCCAATGCGCGCACGGCGGCTTCCGCCGTTTCCTGCACAAAGAGCGCCAGCGGCTGGCTCAACCCGCTCACCACCACCTGAGGCTCGGCTGGCTCCAGACCGGCGACGTTCGGTTCCACCGTGCGCTGGCCATCATCGAACCGCACCTCGGCCGTGTGTTCGGAAATCGTCCGGACGGTGCCCACGCCATATTGGGGATGCCGAACCTTCATGCCGACGTGCAACGCTTCAATCTTCATGGGCGAATCATTTCAACATCCCTGGCGGAACTCAAAGCGAATGTGGTGTCAGGCCGACAGGCGGGCGCGACCGGAATTGCCGGGACGGACGGCGTCACACTCCCACTCCCATTCCCGCTCCTGCTCAAATGGCAGATAAGCCGAATCCATTCGAATCAACCCACCATGCCTCACGCAAAGAGCGCAAAGGCCGCAAAGGAACGAACCCCATCGGCGAATGCAAACCAGTCACCAAACCGTGACTGGAGCTCGGTTGAACAAACACTCAATCCAACTTTGGCTTTGCGGCCTTTGCGACCTTCGCGTGAGACGCCTTCCGCATCGTTCCGGATAAGTGAGAGTGAGAACGGGAGCAGCAATGTGAATGGAAACTGACAGTCATCGGCTACGGGATCGCGATCTGCCGGGCCGACTTGCCGCTGACCATCCAGCGCTCGACCGCCTGGCGTTTGAAGGCTTCCTCATGCCGCTTGTATTTGGTTTTGCGCTTGTCGTTCATGTGCGTGGTTTCCAAATCACATACTCACCCGCTCCCGGCCTACCAATTCGAGGCAAGACCATTCCACCTGAGCGAAGCACACTGGCGGAAAACCCGATTTGACAACCCATCCGCTCCCCGCAATGGTTTCGCGCATGAAAACCGTTCTCTCAACACTCATCGTCGCACTCGCCATGACCGCTCACGCCGCCTCCAATCTCGCCGAGATTCCGCTCAAGGACATCAACGGCAAGGACACCTCGCTCAAAGCCTATCAGGGCAAGGCCATCCTCATCGTCAACGTCGCCTCGAAGTGCGGCTACACGCCTCAATACAAATCTCTCGAAGCCACCTTCCAGAAATACCAGGCCAAGGGCCTCGTCGTCCTCGGCTTTCCCTGCAACCAGTTCGGCGGACAGGAACCCGGCACCAACGAAGAGATCAAATCCTTCTGCTCCGCCAACTACGGCGTCACCTTCCCGCTCTTCGACAAGCTCGACGTCAAAGGTCCGACGCAACACCCGCTCTACGCCGCGCTCTCCGGCAAAGACTCCCAGTTCCCGGGTGACGTGAAGTGGAACTTCGGCAAGTTCCTCGTCGGCCGCGACGGCAAGCTCATCAAGCGCTGGGATTCCAGCGCCAAGCCCGACGGCGAAGAGATCTCCAAAGCCATCGAAGCCGCGCTCGCCGCGAAGTAATCTCCATTCTCTGAAAACGCACAGGCGCGACCGGGCAACCGGTCGCGCCTGTTTCATTGGAACGCCAGCCACTGCACGGCGAGTTCGGGCTGGGACTTTCCACGCGCCATGCCAGAAGCCGCCGCTCCGCAGGGGTTTTGAAAATGCCCGGATGGATATTGATTTGAGACTCATCTCACCCTGCTCGCAATCGCTGAATCTGCGGGAAACACTCTTCGGTTCAGGGGCACAAACCGCGTCCTTCCCGCTCAGCGCCAGTTGCTCGCGCGGTAGAACCTCGCCGGGCGTCCGTTGAGGCTCGCATCCGCCAGGTTCGTCGTGGCCGACACCAGCCGGTTCGTCGCGATGGGCGTCCAGTCGGTGAGATTCGTCGAAGCCTCCGTGATGTAGGGATGCCCCGGCGTTCCGCTCAATTCGATGCGCGGCTGACCTCCGCTCCACCATAACGACAGCCGGGCGGGCAACGCCGCCAGCGTGAACGTGTCCTTCACCTCGCCGAAGATGTTGATGAACTCCGACACCAGATTCGTCTCCGTAATTTTGACGCGGACCGCGCCGTAAGTCGTGTTGTAACGCGCCATACTCCCCGCCACCGGCGTCACGAATCCATCGATGCGCCCGCCGCCCAGACCGATGGTCACGTAGTTGATCCCATTGGTGAGGATGCGTTCGTATTGGTGGTTGTGCCCGGTGTAGATGGCCGCCGCGCCCATCTCCGTGAATGGCCACAACATGTTGTCCGCCTCATGCGTGTGCGAACCATGCGTCGCGCTGGAGGAATACGGCGACGCGTGAAAATAAACGATGCGCCACGGCGCCGTCGAACTCGCCAGCGAATTGCTCAGCCACGTCGCCTGCACCGATCTAGGCACGGCACCGTCCGGCTCCTGCTGATCGCCGACCACCGCGAACACCTCCACCGGCCCGTGGCGATGGCTGTAATACCGTTCATTGCCGGGCAACGTGAAGTAAGCGAGGTACGGCGCGAGGAACGAAACGCCGAACGGCCACTCGTGATTCCCAATCGACGGCCAGAAACGGTTCGTCGTCCCGCCCGGCCCGAACGTCCCAAGATACGGATGGATATACTCGCGGAAGAACTGCCCGATGTTCGTGTCGATGTTCGAGGCCTCGCCATCGGGATAATTGTTGTCGCCCGTCGTGATGATGAAATCCGGGTTCCAGCCTTTGATGAGATTCGCCACCGCCTGCACGTTGGAGAGCGACGCACCACCGAGATACGCCGAGCCGTAATCACCGACGACCCCGATGGTCACCTGCGCCGCCCTGCCCTGCGGCGATGCGACACCGAGCGCGCCCAGCGCAAGGAGGATGAGACAGAAGGCGCGTGGGAAAAAGCAGGGGTGGTTCACGCGGAACATCTCGGGATTCATCGAACGAACAGAACCACAACCACGGATGAAACTCAAATGGTGGCGCAGCGAAGGGTGTGATCGGAAGTGGCGTGCGGGCAGGTGGCAATTGTCGCGCTGCGACGTTGCTCTCCTTCGAGTCAGCTTTGGAAGCCAAGGTTTTAGCACTCGGTTTGCCTTTGACCGTGAAAGGTTTACCGCGACGAATCAAGCCTTACCTAACCCAACTCGTAAACGGCGATTTCTAACTCACTCACTACGATGCTGCTGGCACGGGCGCTGGCACTTTCTGTGGCTCTGAGTTTCGAGTCTCCTACCTGCCCGGAATGTGCGAACGCAAGGACAGTTCTCATTTCAGGTTGAGTTGTGGAAGTCCACGGAAAACGACGGTGTAAACCGTGAAATGGATCGGGTCGTTCACCATCGTTCCCTGAAAACTTCGTGGTCAGGCCCGCACACAGGCCCGCGCGCAATTCCTAAAAGCGAGGCCATGACGAATCGAGGAGGGTCGAGGTGGAGCGCAGACCGCTGGTCGTGGAATGGGTGGATGAAGAGGAAGCAGACGAAATCGGGAAGGCAGCCGGCGGTCGAGCAATACCTTGATGCCCGCAGATTTGTCATACAATGGCCCTCAGATTGCCGCGCTACGACTCCTGCTTTGAACGCTGTGGTGAAACCCCTCGCCTCCCCTGCTTCGATCCGACTGCATCGATTCCGTTGAGTGCCCAGACAGTGTATCGCACGTCACCAGCAACGTGTGAGGAACTGCCGGTGTCCGCGCTTTCGTCGGGACTCGGAAGGCGGTGGTCAGATATTTGATGAAGCAGATCGACGCAACAGTTCGCCGCCGAGGTCACGAGCGAAAAGCGGTCACGGGCAGTTGGAGTTGGGGAAGCGGGAGTGTGCCGCGCAAGCAGGGTGAGGACGGCACGCATCACGTTCATTGAGGCAAGGCACTCTCCGGCGCGCGGGGGGGGCCTTCGGCTGGCTGATGAGGCAACGTCGACCGGTCCGCGACTACGAACAGACCGAAACGAGCACGACGGCGATGGTCCACCTCGCCATGATCCACATCATGCTCCGCCGTTCGGCTTGATTCCGAACCATTCATGCTTTCTAAGCCGACTCCATGCAGTTGAAAAGGTGCCACCGATTGGGGATTGATTGGTGGTAGATGAAAACAACGCAATCCTCGGGCACACGCCCGGATCACCAAACGGTGGCTGGGACATTGGAGTTCAAAAGCAATGGCAAATCAATCGCCATCGGCTTCACGGATCAGGAGCTTTCACCGCACGCAGGGAGTGCGCTGTTCTGGGGTTGGCTCAAGCCGCTGGATTGGTGCAAAAAGCTTGCCGCCGCGTTGCCTCATGCGCTGCCGCGTTCCAACAACAAATTGCTGCCTCTGGAAAAAGCGCTGGCCTTCATGCACGGGTTGTTGTGTGACGCGCGCAAACTCACCCACGTCTCCTATCTGCGCCGCGATCCGCTCGTGCCGGAACTCCTGGGCATCACGCGCGTGGCCAGCCAGTCGGTGCTGACGCGTTTCTTCCAGGGGTTCACCTCGGCGGGCGACAACCTGCGCTGC
>CAMCCU010000059.1 GCA_945872975.1 Pedosphaera parvula Ellin514 | reverse complement strand
AGTCTCTGGCCGGAAACTCGTGTTTTCTGAAAGCGCGGGCTGCGGAGCGGGTTGTTCTGGATGCTGGATGACTGATTTCCAGCGCGGTCACGCGCAAATCATCCAAATTCTCCGGCGACAACGATACCGCTCCCATCAGGCCTGGCTTGGGGTTGGACGTGGGGCGGCTTTCAGGCCGCCGCTCGCAACGGTCCGACTTTTGCCCGTTCCCGCGCCAGCAATTCCCTCCCGATCACGTGCAGGTTGTAGCTCAGCACGCCCAGTCCCGCATAGCGCAGGTAGCCTCCAATTCCCACGTCCAGGCAGCGGTTCAATCCGTGGTGTTCCAGGCTGTTGATCTCGCTCTCCACGGCGCTGTGTTGCCGTCGCAGCGCTATAAATTCCCTCCCGCTTTCGCGTTCCATTTCCGCCGCGTTCTTCTTGCCCCGCTTGGGCATGATCACTTCGGGAATGTAGAGTCCGAGCAGTTGCCGGTCTGCTTCGCGGGTGAAGCCCTTGTCGAAGCTGATGCTGGCCACGCTGCCCGCGCCGTATCGGCCCAGCAGCCGCTCCGCCTCGGGGATGCTTTGATCCACCTCGGCCTCGTTCATCAACACGGCGTAGTCCTGGATCAATTGATTCTGATCCGTCGCGATCAATAGTTTGTGACCGAGCTCGACGTTCGGGCGTTGCTTGCCTTTCTGGATCCATTCGGTGTGCGGCTCGAAGAGCGAAAAGACTTTCTCGTGCGCCGGGATGATTTCCTCGTTCAACAAACGGCGCTCCACCAGGTCCAGATGTTTGGCGAGCATGCGGTGGAAGTATTCGAGCGCCGACCACGACGCGAGGTCCACGGGCTGATCGCACAGCTCGAGCAGGCTGGCGTGAACTTTGGCGCACAGCGCGCGGCCCACGGCGAGATACTTGCGCACGGCTTTCTTCACGCGCGCCTCCTTGTTCGCCCCGCCGCGATAGAAGATGTGGCTGGTGGTGCGTTGAAGCTTCTTGAGCTGGCGCCGCCAGTCCCCGGCCTTGCGCCAGCCGGGCAAGGCGCAGCCACTGCAGCGCAGCTTTTCAATCCAGTCCACGCACTTGCGGCCCGCGTCCCAGAGCAGGTTCAAGTCGGTCGGGAAATGCACGTCAGCCTCCAGGACGTAGCTGTCCACCTTGAGCTCAAGCGCCGCGTCGGGCGCGCCGGCTTTTTTTGCGAACACCCCGCGTCCTGCGGCGGCGAGACGCGCGTTGATTTGTTGCAGCAGTTCGTCGTCGAGCAGGGCCACGTTGTCGCGCAGCGTTTGGTGGCCGAACATTTTTTCATCATCACCCCACGGCATGGCGGGCACCTGGAGCATCTGGCGCACGAGCAGATGATGATTGGCCATGTCTTCCATGCGATCCCAGTCCGCGTCGAGCCCCAGACGCACGACGCCCAGCACGAGGATCTGCCACAGATCCATCCCGGTGCGGCCGGTGACTTTTTTGCCCGCGAGGATTTTAGCCTCGATGAGGGCGAGGATCTCGGCCTTGAGCGTGGGGTGCATCCAGAGCCACTGGAGAGCGGCGAGGAGAGGCGGCAGCTCATCGCGGCTGCGCAGCGGCAAACGAATCTTTTCGATGGGCGTGAGCTGGAGATCCGGCTGGGTCTGGTAGTGGTGGCGCATAACGAATGTTTGGAGATCCGATCGTCAAAGCGGCCGAAACGTTCAAAGAACGTTCCAACATTCGCACAGGCCAGATCACACTTTTATCAATGCCAGCCCGGTCCTCGTCCCTTTTCCCGCAGACACTATTGACAGAGGATCATCAACGAGGTCGTAGATGTCGTAGCAGCGGGCCTACGACATCTATGATGCCCGGTTGGTGCAGTGGTGCGGCGGGCTTTGGCCCAGGCTCCGGGGGGTGACTTCGGGTATCTGCCAGTTGGTCATGAAGGGCAGGCGCGTGAGGACGTCGCGCAGATACGTGTAGGGATCGATCCCGCGCCGCCGGCAGTTCTCACTGATCGTGCAGATGATCGCACTGCGTCCTCTCGCCCCGGCGTCGCCGATGAAGAGCCAGTTTTTCTTGCCGATGGCCGTGGGCCGAATGGCATCTTTTATGTCGAAATGCGAATAATGCTGAGAAGGGGGCGCGGAAGTCAGGGATCACCACGATTTATCGGCGCAGTTGGAGGGCGTCACTCGGCGTAATCCCAGCGATTCGAGGAATGCAAACAGGCGGTTCAACCCGGTCGGGAAACGCGCGTCGGTCTCCAGGACGCAGTTGTCCACCTCGAGACCGAGACGCTCGACGCCCAGCACGAAGATCTGCCACACATCCATGCCGGTGCCGCCGGTGGGCCTTTTGCGCGCGAGGATTTGGCTTTGGATGAGGGCGAGGATTCCGGGCTTGAGCGTGGGTTGCATCCAGAGCCACTGGAGGCCGGCGATGATGGGCGGGAGCTCATCGCGGCTGCGCAGCGGCAGACGAATCTTTCCGATGGGCGTGAGCTGGAGATCCGATCGTCAAAGTGGCCGAAACGTTCAAGGAAAGTTCCAACATTCGCCCAGGCCAGCCCATGCTTTACTTAATGCCAGCGAGGTCGCGCTCCGTTAAACGCCCGGTACTAATTCGGAGTTCGGGTTAATGCGCCCGCGTCACGATCAAGTCATCATACCTGATCGGTGTTCCAGCGAACGGCATGCCCCATACCGAGGACCGACCCGCTGGTGACTCCGTTGTTTCGGCACGGGAGATTTGCCATTCCTTCGGCTCGGCATCGCCCTGCTTCCACGCCTTGCCTTCCAGCTTGAACTCGCCGTCCTTTACCTTACGACATTGCAGGCGCAGCAGCGTCCACGAGCCGGATTCCCAGGTGAACGGCGCGCTCGCGACGACCTCTTCGCCCTTCACCAGTTCCACGAGTTTCTTGGCGGGCGACAACTGCAGCTTGAAGCCGCCGACGCCATTCAAACCCACTGCGAACGTCGGAAAACGCCGTCCTTTGCCCGTGCTCTGAACGCGCGCAGTGACCGCCAACCCGGAAGCCTCCGTCGGCCCGAACAACACTCCGAACGTCTCCAGCGGAGCGCCGGGCAGTTCGAGAAATTTATTGGCAGCCTCTTCCTTCACCGCGAAGCCGCCGTCCAGCACCATCATTTCCTCGGGAACTTTCTCCACCTCGGCTTTGTCGAAGCCGTTTGTGTAAAGCACCTGTGCCTGAGCTGCGGCCGTCATCATCAATGCCGCAAGGCACATCGCCAACGCCACCAGCCGCGATTTGACCCAATTTAATCCGTGTTTATCCGTGTTCATCTGTGGTTACTCGTTTCTCAAAGCCTTCAACAACTCGCCGCGCAACGCCAGTCGCGTGGCCACCCACGTCCACGCCAACCCGCTTACAAAGACACCCGCGAGCGTCGCGATGAGCGCGATGAATTGATTCTCCGCGCCGGGCGCGAGCAGCGCGGGCAATACCGCTGCGACGGCCGCAGTGATTCCCACCGCGAGACCCAGCCCGAGCAAACCGCCATGCTCCGAGAGCACCAGCCATTGCAACGAACGCCGTCGGAATCCGACCGCCTGAAGCAAGCCCATTTCACTGCGGCGTTCCAAGACATTCCGCAGCACCACCACGCCGAGGCCCGCGCTTCCGAGCAGCAAGCCCAGTCCGCCGAGAATCTGGAACGTGTTCAGATACGTGTTCTGCACGGCATTAAACGCTTCGAGCCGCTGCGTGGTGGGCGTGAGCTCCAGGCCCACATCCTGCAGCGCGCGCGACATGGCAGCGGAAGTCTTCTCCAGCCTGTTTGATTCCGCGCCCGTGTTCGACGGCACGTCGATGAGGAACATTCGATGCCCGGCCTCGCCCGGAAAACGCTTCACGAACTCCGCCTCGTCGATGATCAGGTTGCCTTGCAGAATGGAGTTCGCGACGCCGGCGACGAGACGCAGCTTGAACTTCTGTCCGCGCTCATCGGTGTATTCGATGGTGTCGCCGAGCTTCTTGCCGAGCGCCCATTGGATTGATGCTGCGTCGCCGATGGCCGCAACTTCGTCCGCTGCGAGCGGCTTGCCGTGCTTCGGATAAAACCCGCCTCGCTTCAACGCCAGCCACGGATCGCGTTCAATCGAGCCATCCACCACCTTCGCAAACGTGAACGCTTTCCGATCCGCCAGTTGCTCCGGTTTCACACCGAGCAGGCGCGGCGTCTGCGCGCGGTTCAAGTTCAGGCAGCTCGCGTCATCGCCGTCACGCACGCGGAACGGCACCATGCTCACACCTTGCATCGCCTTTTCGTCCAGCCCGAAGAACTCCCGGCCCACCGTCGAATTCAAATCGCGCACGACGGGAAGCGTTGCTTCGCCGAACAACGCGAACCCGCCTGTGCCGGAGGATCGTTTCGTCGCGTCGCGACCGGCATCGAGACGATTCGCGCCGATGGCTGCGACGAGAAAACTTCCACACGCCAGCAACGCCACGCTGGCGAGGCTACGGCTGCGTCGCCTCGTCCCGTTGCGCAGGCCCATTGCCGTGATCGTTGGTTGACGGCTCGCTTCCGAGCGTTCCAAAGCCGAGAGCAACACCGCCACCGCCGCCAGCCCGGCGATGAGCAGCAGTCCGCCCGCGCCGAAGAATAATCCTGCCGAAGCGCCGCCGCCGCCGAACGTCGCCCAGCCAATCATCCCCAGTGCCGCGACCCCGGAACCCATGGCGATCCACTGGCTGAGCTTTGAACGTCGAACGTTCAACGTTGAACTTTGAACGTTCAGCTCCGCACCTTCCGACAACAGTTCGCGCGCCGGCCTTCGCGCTTGTTTGCGCAGCACGATCCAGATGGTCACCGCGCTCACCGCCACGCTGGCGAACAGACCGATGACGAGCGTCATCGGCGTGACGTGATAGCGCAGCG
Organism: Pedosphaera parvula Ellin514; assembly: GCA_945872975.1. GTDB lineage: Bacteria > Verrucomicrobiota > Verrucomicrobiia > Limisphaerales > JADJPG01 > JADJPG01. Next base: position 11,367 of record CAMCCU010000059.1, on the reverse strand, counting down.
CGGACGTGCCGACGGCATCGCGCCAGAGGGTGGCCAGGCCGTAGAGCATCGCCTGCGCGTAGCCGATGCCGCCGAGCATTCCGAGCAGGCCGCCGATGAACGCGATGGCCACGCCTTCGCCGAGCAGGAGATTGCGCACGCGCGACGGCGTGAACCCGAGCGCGAGCAGCGTCCCGATTTCGTTGGTGCGCTGTTCGATGCCGAACTGGAAGAGCAGCGCCATGAGAATCAGCGCCGCGAGGATGAGGAAGAAGCTGAACCCGATGAACAGCCCGCCAAAGTCCTGCGACTGGCTGGCCCCGGCGAGAGCTTGCGCGCGGACAGGTTCGAAGCGCAGGCCGAGAGAGGAGGGATCGATGCTGGAGAGAAGGCTGGTCTCTATGGCCGCAGTCACGTCGCTGATGTTGCGGTTCAGGGGAACGGGAAAGCGAATCGCGGTGAGATTGCCAAAGCGGTTGGCCCACATCCGCTGTCCGGCGGCAAGCGTCACGAATGCCTTGGGCGTGCCACGATATTTCTTCCAGTAGGCTTCATCTTGATCGCGGATCTTGTGGACGAGCGGGAAGCCGGCGTCCCATTCCTGCGTGCTCTCGGCCTTGGCGAGGCCAGGGAATTCCGGCATGAGCGTGCGGTCGCCGTGGATGCCTTCCATCGGCACGATGCTGCGGACGCGGAAGCGGTTGGTGCGTTCAACCAGGCTCGCGCCCGACTCGGCGAGGAAGTAGGTGAGGTCGAGCGAATCACCGGCCTTGAGCCGCAGGTCGTCGGCCAGCCATTGGTTGATTAGCGCTTCGTCATCCTTCATGTCCGGCGGCGTCAACGGCGCACCGGCCGCAGTCACCATCGAGTAAGGGACAGAGAGCTCACCGGCCCGGAGCTGGTTGACGAGGTAAGTGAGAATGGGCTGGGCGTTGGTCGCGATATTTCGACGATAGTTGAACGCGTCGATCCCGAACCCCGTGCCTCTCGTGTAAACGGGGACCAGCCTGTCCAAGTTGGCCTTGTTGGTGACAGGTTCCAGAATGGCCGTGGCAATTTGCGGGTCGATGAAGATACGGCTGGTCGTCAGTTGGAGCTGCGGCCGGTTGGTGACGGCGCGGAGGACGAGTTGAAGGTCGGGAAGAGTATTCGAACGAGCGAAGTTTCCGTCCAAGACATGCGCCAACAATTCTGAGCGCGGTCCATCTTGAATCATTTGCCGGACGCTCGCTGGAGCCATGTTAAACCAGTCGAGACCCATACTGTCCCGCCACGACAAAGGCGTGCCCGGCAGACATTCCTTGGTGACGGATCGAGGTGAAAGTTGGGAAAGGCCGGGCATGCCAGCAAGGTAGAGATTGGCTTGGTTGGAGATGCCCGCGCTTGACGCTAGTTCGCTCAGATTCATGAAGGCGTTCAGCGGCGGTGTCTGGCTTGATTGCAGGTTGAAGTTACCCATCTCGCTTGCTGTCGCAACGGCGTGAACACGCACGCGAAGCGCAATGCTCGCATCATTCTGGGGTGTGATGGGGACATCGCGCGACAACGCAGAGGGTTTGTGCAGGCGGAGCACAAGCTCGTCGCCAGCCCTTGCTCGAAGTTGAGTTGCGAGGGCGTCATTCAGGACGACAGAGCGGCTCGGAATGTTTTTCAACTCGGGTCTGGCGGATTCAGGCCAGATGTCCGGACGCACGCCTAGGATGGCGATTTGGTTGGCGCGGGTGGTGCCGTCTTGCCGTGCGGCGGTTCCAGGCAGGCGTAGAGCCACTGAGTGGCGGGAGTAGCCAGCAGCCCACGAACTGGCAACGCGCCGGTCCATATCCTGCGTAAAGAACCGGTCCGAAGGCGCCATCGCCGCGTCCACCCAGCCCAGTCGTTGCAACGCCAGCTCCCGCAAGCTCAGGCGCACGGAATCGCCGACGACCAGCGCGCCGATGAGCGCCGCGCTGCCGACCGCCGCGCCGAGCAGCACGCCGAGATGCCCGCGCCAGTGAAAGCGCAGGCTGCGGGCGATGAGAGTCCGGAGGGTCATTAAGGAGTTGGTGGCCGATGGAGTGACTACTTACCGAGCTCTTTGAGCTTCTCCCCGACTTTCTCGACGGCTTCTCCAGTCTTCTCGACACCTTTCTTCACGCCGTCCTTCACGGTCTCGCCAGCTTTGATGGCTCCGTCCTTGACCGCTTCAGCGCTGTCCTTCACCGCGTCCTTGGTTTTGTCGTAAGCCTTCTCGGCACCGTCGCTAATCTTCTTTGCGCCGTCCTTCACCGAGTCGGCGGCGGACTTCGCAGCGTCCTTCGTGTTCTCCGTCACCGTTTCAGTGGTGGTCTTTTCCTTGCAGCCGGCGGTGAGGCCGAGGGTGACTATTGTGAGCAGACTGGCGATGGTATGTTTGATGTTCATGATGAGCCTTTCGTTTCCGACCAGTTAAGCCGACGGCGGTCAGATGGCAAACTTTGATTAGAAACCAGGTCTGGAAGGGCAGATGGGTTCCGGGAAATTCCCGTTGACCCCGCCCAAACGATTTACCTAAGCTCCGCGTCGCAATTCGTTCAACAAAACCAAAAAGGTAAATCTATGGCTGATACTTACGTTCCCTTGATTAGTTCCGGCACGGCTGGTCCGCTCGGTGTTCTGCACCTGCCCCGTCTCTGGCAGAAAGTTTCTCTCGAAGCTTGTGGCAAGCTAGCCGCCGGCTATCCCGGCATCGGTCAGGGTTATGACATGATGGTCATCGGCGCGCTCGGCTTGAATGCTGATGCCGTCAAGAAGTTCATCGCCGGCAGCAAGCCCACCTATCCTCAGTTCGAGGCCTGGGTGAAGAGCCAGCCGGGCGTGAAGCTCGACAAGGCCACGATCGACAAGAGCAATCGCGCGATTCAGGGCTACAACCACGATGACGGCACGCGCAAGAGCATCCTCGGCGCAAGCGGCATCACGGACGAAGGTTCGGTCTGCCACGACGCCATCAACCTGAACAACATCGACGACTGGTTCGAGTTCCATCAGGCCGCGCTGAAGTAAGCGCTGTATTTCCCATCCGTTGTTCAACCGGTGCTGGCGTTTGCTGGCACCGGTTTTTGTTTTGCGCCAGATGGGACCAGGCGAGGGCGCGAAACTTTTCAATCTCGACAGCTTGGTCCGCGTCTTTCTAATCAGGTGCAATTGATTGCCGACTACTAAACGACATGCATACCAACGAATATCTCTTTCCGGTCCGCCAGACGCGCCGCGATTTTCTCAAGCTGGCCGGAGCCACCACGGCCACGGTGGCGGCTGGTTTGTCGCTGCCTGGTTGTGCGACCGCGCCCGAGACGCCGGCCAAGCCCGGCGTGCGGATCGGCGGCGGTTATCACACCTATGAAGTGGTTGAGGGCTGGGGCCAGTTGCCGGAGGGAATGAAGTATGGGTTCGGCTGCGGCATCGTGGTGGACGGGCTGGACCGGGTTTATGTGACCTCGCGCTCCACGAATCCCGCCGTTGCGGTCTTCGATCGCAAAGGGATCCTGCTCGAAACATGGGGCAATGAGATCGCGGGTTTGTTCGGTCTCAGTCCCGCGCAGGTGAAGGACACGGCGCATGGTATTTACTGGAGCAAGGAACCGACGGGCGAGTTCTTCTATTGGACCGAGAACGTGAGCACGAACAGGGAAGGCGCGAAGTTCGGCAAGCGCGTTTACAAGACGGATCTTAAGGGACGGATCCTTTACGAGATTGGCAACGTGGCGAAGGAAGGTTCCACCGCGCAGAAGTTCGACTGGACGAATCCCACCGATGTCGCGGTCGCGCCGAACGGAGATATTTACGTGGTGGACGGCTACGGCAGCCAGCGCGTGAGCCGGTTCGACAAGAACTTCAAGCATCTGAAAACCATCGGCGGACGCGGCAAGGAACACGGCCAGTTCAACACCTGCCACGGCATCTGGATCAAAGTCATCAAAGGCCGGGAGCCCGAGGTTTACATCGCTGACCGCCATAACGATCGCATCGAGATCTTCTCGCTGGAGCTGCAATACAAGCGGACGCTCTCGGGCGAGGTCCGCAACCCGTGCTGCTTCTACCAGCACAAAGGCAATATCTACATTCCCGATCTGGCCAGTCGCGTGACCATCCTGGATGCGAACGATCAGCTCGCCGCCCATCTTGGCGATGGCAAAGGCGCGACCGACAACAAGACGAACCCGGCGCTCTTCGCTGCTCCGCACGCCATGTGCGTTGATTCACGGGGCGACCTCCACGTGGTGGAATGGGTGGACTTCGGGCGCCCGCGCAAGTTCAAGCACATGCCGCAGACGGTGTAACCATTCGGCTGGGCAGCGAGTCTTCACCGTCAGCCAGTCCGTTACGTTTTACGTTTCACTCGTGAAACGTAAAACCAGACCTCGGTCTGCCCATGAGTCATGGCAGCCGGATTATTCCGTCTGGACGCAAAAAGTTGCTGCGGATTGCGTTTAGATGTGCATGATGGTGGAGAACCACCACCGGTATCTGTGCGATGTATTGTGCCCGTACCATTCAGTCTGAATGCGCGTTTCCATGGAGGCGCGGGTCTTTTCCTAAACTGCCGTAAGAGTGTCATGAAATTATCCTTCTCCCATGCCCGTCTGCTCGTATGCCTGCCGGTCATCGTCGCCTTGAATAGCGAGGCTGCCACGATTCCCGGGTTGTTCAACACGGGCGTATCAGACGCGAATGTCCCGCTTGCCAGCGGCTCGGTGGATCCGCACTGGCGGATGTTCCAAAGCGCAGACCCTGCTTTCCCGGGGCCCAATGCGATTGTCTTGAACGACGCCGGTTTTCCCATTCCGCCCTGGCTCGCCAACGGTCCTGGCTCGAAGTGGCTTGCCCCTCAAGCCAGTCAAGTCACTGGCAATCAGCCCGGTGATTACACCTACCGGATCACGTTCAATCTGGCAGGGCTAGAGCCTTCTACCGCGGTGATCACGGGCCGCTGGTCCTCAGATAATACCGGCCCCGCCGTCCTGCTCAACGGCGTCTCAACCGGGGGCACCAGCGACGGTAATTTCGGTGCTCTTGGCAACACCTTCACCATCAACTCCGGCTTCGTTGACGGCGCAAACACACTCGATTTCGTGGTCAACAACGCCGGCACTGCGGCTAACCCCACCGGTTTTCGCGCCGAATTTCTCAGTGCCACCGCCGATCTCCAGCCCGCGCCGGGCACGCCGCCTACCGTTACCACGCCGCCTGCTTCCATCACCGTCGGCCTGCTCGATCCGGCGACGTTTAACGTGGTCGCGGCGGGCAGCCGACCGTTCAATTACCAATGGCGCTTCAACGGCGCGGCGATCCCGGCGGCGATGAGTTCCAGCTACTCCGTGGCCAACGCCGGCCCCGCCAATGCAGGCGGCTATGACGTGATCGTTTCCAACTCGGCCGGTGCAGTGACCAGCAGCGTGGCGGTGCTGACGCTCGCCTTCCTGAGCCCGGCCCAGCTCAGCTACGAGCCGCTTGGGCCGTCGGGTCGTCGGACGGGGCTGACGTTTTCCGAGATCATGTATCACCCGGTCGCCGACGGAAACGGCCAGCGCACGGAGTTCATTGAGATCTATAATTCCAATCCGTTCTTTGAAGACGTCAGTGGGTGGAAACTGACGGGCGATGTGGATTACACGTTCCCGAACAACACCGTCATCCAAGGCAACAGCTTCCTCGTCGTCGCGCCCGTGCCGGCGGATGTCGAGGCGGCCTACGGCATCAGCGGCGTGGTGGGCGGATTCACAAACAACCTGCCCAACGAAGGCGGCACGCTGCGCTTGCGCAAACGCTCCGGCGGCATCGTGCTTGAGGTGAGCTACGCGGACCAGCCACCCTGGCCGGTCGCAGCCGATGGCACCGGTCACTCGATGGTTCTCTCGCGTCCAAGCTACGGCGAGAACAACCCCAAAGCCTGGTCAGCCAGCGCGTCCAAAGGCGGTTCCCCCGGCGTGGCGGATCCGTTGCCCGTCGGCCTTCAGGAGAACGTCGTCATCAACGAAATTCTCGCGCACACGGACCTGCCACTCGTGGATTACGTCGAGCTCTTCAATAACAGCTCGCTGGCGGTGGACCTTTCCGGCTGCTGGTTGAGCGATGATCCGGCCACGAACAAGTTCCGCATTCCTGCCGGCACGACGTTGGGCGCGCGCGGATTCGCCGTGTTCGATCAGGCGCAGCTCGGCTTCTCGCTTCAATCCAACGGCGAGACGGTTTATCTCGTGAACTCGAACCAGACGCGTGTGCTGGGCGCGTTGCGCTTCGACGGACAGGCGAATGGCGTGGCCTACGGACGTTTCCCCGATGGCGCGCCGGAGTTTCAGGAATTGCAGGCGCGCAGCCCCGGCACCACCAACGCGCCGCCGCTCACGCGCGACATCGTGATTAGCGAGATCATGTACAATCCGATCTCCGGCGACAGCGACGACGAGTTCATCGAACTCCACAACAGCGGCGGGCAGTCCGTGGGCATCGGCAACTGGCGCTTCATCAGCGGCATCAATTACACCTTCCCGCCCGGCACGACGATCCCTTCCGGTGGTTACCTCGCCGTAGCGAAGAACGCCGCGAGGTTGGCGACAAATTACGCGGGACTGACCCCATTGAATTTGATCGGTGATTTCGGCGGCTCCCTCGCCAACGGTGGCGAACGTGTCGCGCTGGCGATGCCGGACTACGGCTTCACCACCAACGGCAACGTGATCACGACAAACGTCTTCTACATCGTCGTGGATGAAGTGAGTTACGCCGATGGTGGACGCTGGGGACGCTGGTCTGATGGCGGTGGCAGCAGCCTCGAACTCAAAGATGCCCACAGCGACAATCGTTCAGGAGCGAACTGGGCTGACAGTGATGAGACCGCGAAATCCACCTGGACCACGGTGGAATTTACTGGCGTGCTGGACCTCGGCTCCGGCGCGGCGGATCGCATTCAAGTCATGCTCCTCGGCGCAGGCGAAGCGCTTATCGATGACGTTGAAGTCATCGTCTCTGGTGCGAATCGTGTGCCCAACGCCACCTTCGAGAGCGGCACCAACGGATGGGTCTTCGGCGGCACGCATGGGAAAACATCCTTGGAGAGCACCGGCTTCAACAGCTCTCGCTCGCTCCACCTACGCGCCAGCGATCGCGGTGATCTTACGGTGAACCGGTTGTCCGCTCAGCTTTCATCCGCCGTGGCCAATGGCGCTACCGCAACTCTGCGCGCGAAAGTGAAGTGGCTGCGCGGCCATCCGGAGATTCTGCTGCGTCTCAAGGGCAATTACCTCGAAGCCTTCGGTCGCCTGCCCGTCCCGGCGAATCTCGGCACTCCCGGCGCGGTCAACAGCGGCGTGGTTCAAAACCTCGGGCCAGTCATCACCGAAACGACCCATCGCCCCGTTCTTCCACAAGCGGGGCAATCCATTCGCGTCACTTCGCGTGTCGCGGACCCGGACCGCGTGCAGACCGTGATCCTGCGTTATCGCATCGATCCATCCACGACGCTGAGCAACGTGACCATGACCGACGATGGCAACAACGGGGACACGCTTGCCGGGGACGGCATCTACACCGGCCAGATTCCAGGGCAGGCCACAGGCAAATTGATCGCATTCCGAATCGAGGCGACGGATGCCCATTCCGCGCCAGTGGCATCTTACTCGGGTCTGACCCCTGAGAGTGAATGTTTGATTCGTGTTGGCGAGACACAGCCGGCGGGCGCTTTCGGCACGTATCGCCTCTGGCTTACTGAGGCCACGGTGGCGAAGTGGGCTGGTCGCGAACAGCTCAACAACGAGGATCTCGACGTCGCGTTCGTTTATGGCACGAACCGCGTGATCTATAACGCCGGCGCCCACTACAGCGGCAGCCCTTACACCTCGCCTGGTTACACTTCGCCCGTCGGCGCGATGTGCGGCTATGACATCGCGTTCCCGGAGGACGACGCCTTCCTTGGTACTACCCATATCGTGCTCGACTGGCCGATTCGCGACGACACGAACCAGCGCGAGCAGCTTATGTTCTGGTTCCTCGAACAATACGGCCTGCCGAACATGTATCGTCGTTACGTCGTCATGACCGTCAATGGCGTCCGCCGCGGCCCTCTCATGGACGATGTCCAACAACCCACGGGCGAGACGGTGGACGAATGGTTCAGCGGCGATCCGGATGGCGCATTGTTCAAGCCGGATTGCTGGGATGAATTCTCCGACAACGGAACGAAGGAAACCGGCTGCATCGATCTGAACTCGATGGAGTTGTTCACCACGACGGGCGGCGTGAAGAAGACCGCGCGTTATCGCTGGGTCTGGAAGCCACGCGCCACCGCCGGCACCGCGAACGATTTCTCGCCCATCTTCAACCTCGTCGATGCCGCGAACGCCGCGACCAACGGCTACCAGACGGCGATGGAGAGCGTGGCGGACATGGACCATTGGATGCGCACCTTCGCGATGAACGATCTCGCGTCCTTTTGGGATGCGTTCGGGAATCCGAATGCGAAGAACACGTTCCTCTACAAGCCGACGCAGTCCGGCTGGAAACTCATGAGCTGGGACTTTGACGTCGGCCTCGGCGTGTTCAACGACCCGGTGAACGATGCGCTCTTTCCGGATCTCAATGACGACATGATGGACCGCGTCTATGCGAACCCGGCGTGGAAGCGCCTTTACTGGGCCTCGCTGGCGGAGGGTGTGAACAGTTTCTTCCAGACCGGCGCGGGCACAGCCATCGACGCGATCCTCGATGCGAAGTATGCGGCGTTCCAGGCCAACGGCATCTCGCTTGCGAGCCCGGCGGCGATCAAGACTTGGATCAGCCAGCGGCGCGCGTTCCTGCTCACGCAATTGAACACCGTATCCAACGTGTTCACCGTCACCACCAACGTCATCAGCACGAACCGCAACCTCATCACCCTCACCGGCACCGCGCCTGTCAGCGTCCGCACCATCACGATCAACGGCATCGCCTACACGCCGGCCTGGCTCACTGCGAATTCCTGGCGGCTGCAAATCCCCGTCGTGGCCGGCACCAACGAGCTCGTCATTGTCGCGACCGATCGTTTCGGCAATACGAACAGCACCGCCACCCGCGCCGTTGAATACACCGGCGCGGATGAGCTCGCGGCGGACAATATCATCATCAACGAGATCATGTACAATCCGCTCGTCTCCGACGCGACCTACATCGAGCTCTTTAACCGCTCGACGAATTATTCCTACGACTTGTCCGGCTGGCGCTTGAGCGGGATCGATTACACGTTCCCACCCGGCGCCATCCTGACCAATCGCGGTTTGCTCGTGATCTGCAAGGACCGCGCGGCGTTCGGCGGAGCTTATGGCTGGGGCATTCCGGCGCTGGAAGGTTTCGGCGGCCAGCTCGATGACGGCGGTGAGACGCTGACTTTGATTCAGCCCGGCACCACGCCCGCGCTGGATGTCGTGGTGGATCGCGTGACTTACGATGATGACCAGCCGTGGCCCGCCTCGGCGGACGGCATGGGTGCGTCGCTGCAATTGATCGATGCGAACCAGGATAACAACCGTGTGAGCAACTGGTCCGCCGGGACGGATTGGAAATTCTTCAGCTTCTCGCGCAGCGTCGGCACGGCGGTGGCGACGAATCTCGCCATGTTCTTCCAGACTCCCGTGGTGGCTGGCGACATCTACATCGACGACTTGATGCTGGTTCAAGGCGGCACACCTGGCGTCGGGCCGAACATCCTCGTGAACGGCGGCTTCGAGGAGCCTTTCGCGCCAGCCTGGCGCGTGGGTGGTCCGGCATCGAACAGCGTGATCACGACCACCGTGGCCCATTCCGGAGCGGCCAGTGCGCACGTCATCTTTGCCAGCGCCAGTGCGCTTGCGCTGACAAACTTCTCACAGGTCATCCCGGCCTTGACCACGAACACGGTTTACACGTTTAGCTTCTGGTACCTCTCGGGCAGCGGCACGAACTTCTCGTTCCGCATCAACACGAGCTTCAGCAGCTCGGTCGATCCGCGCACGACGCCTTACTCGCCGGGCGCGGTGAACTCCGGCGTGGCCACGCTGCCGCCGTATCCTGAGCTCTGGATCAGCGAGGTGCAGCCGGAGAACGTCAGCACGCTCGCCGACAACTTTGGCGATAACGATCCCTGGATTGAGCTCTACAACGGTGGCGGGACGGCGCTGAGCCTGGACGGATATTCCCTCGCGAACAATTATACAAACCTGGAGCAATGGACGTTCCCGGTCGGGACCACCATCAACGCGGGTGAGTATCTCTTGATCTGGGCGGATGGCGAATTGGCCGAGGGTACGGCGGGCAATCTTCACGCTGGCTTCCGGCTGAATACTCCGAGCGGTTCCGCCGTTCTCTCCCGTCAGGTGTCTGGCACGTCGCAGATTGTGGATTACTTCAACTACCGCGACGTCGGGACGAATCGTTCTTACGGCACGTTCCCGGCGGGCCAGGCTTCGTATCTTCAGGTGTTTTATTTTCCGACGCCCGGCGGCACGAACAATCCCGGGGCACCGCCGGTCACGCTCTTCATCAACGAATGGATGGCGGCGAATCCGTCCTTCCTCCGCGACCCGGCGGATCAGGATTTCGACGACTGGTTCGAGATCTACAATCCATCCACGAGCCGCGTGGATCTGGCGGGCTTCACGTTGACGGATGACTTTTTGCGACCGGGCAAGTCTGTCATCCCGGCGGGTGTCAGCATCGCGCCGCTGGGCTATTTGCTGGTCTGGGCGGATGAGGAATCCTCGCAGACCCAGACGAATGGCGACCTGCATGTGGGCTTCAAACTCAGCCAGAGCGGCGAGCAGATCGGGCTCTACGATCCGGCGGGCCGCCAGATCGATTCGGTGGTGTTTGCCGTGCAGAACAACAACATCAGCCAGGGCCGGTGGCCCAATGGCGGGCCTGCACCGTTCTACTCCATGCCCACGCCCACGCCGCGCGCGTCGAACGTGATTCCGGTGGCGAATCCTCCCGTGCTCTCCGTTACCCTTGGCGCGAACAACACCGTCACGCTGGTGTGGTCGGCTCAGGCGGGAAGCAGTTACCGCGTGCAATCCAAGGATGACTTGAACGCTGTGAACTGGACGAATCTCGGCACTCCGGTGAACGCGACGGAACCAACCGCTTCCTTCACGGACCAGAACGATGGCGCGCAGCGGTTCTATCGGGTGACATTGATTCCTTAAACGGATCGTCTCCCTCTGGATAATTGGCTTGCCGCGAGGCGTGCTGTTGTGCTCTTATTTTAACCATATTCCCGAACGGTGTCCAAACTCGCTGAAGATTTCGCGAGCCTATAGCGTTGGCTGCGGGGCATGGGATCGGCTCCCGCACGTCGAGACAGGCGAGGGTCGGTGGATGATTCTTTACTCCGAAACACGTCGTAAATAGCCACGTCGATCCAGC
>CAMCCU010000058.1 GCA_945872975.1 Pedosphaera parvula Ellin514 | reverse complement strand
CTCTGCGCCCGGCGAGCCACGCAGCGCAGTGTGAAGTTCGTGAGGTGGCTGCGGCAGTCCATCCGCGATCGCGTTGCGGAAGCCACCGCCGTGCCCCGCCTCAAGGCCTCCTATGCCTCCCTGTAGCTGGTGAACCAGGACACTGTTCTGTCGTCACACGAATGCGTTGTTGCACCGGGACCGCCACAAGCTGACCGCCGAAGCATCGTGCGACCGGTAACGCTGATGCGGGCAAATGAAGAGTCAGAAACGACAAGGTCCACCCGCGTATTGAGACCAAACCATGTGAAGGCTGGATTGGAAAAACGGGCTGTATGAAGGGCATACCCAAACAAACAGGTGTTTCCAAGCTTTAAGATTCCCGGATGCGCAGCTCTCGCCCACAGGCGCTTGCGCGACCGTAAATCATTCAGTTTTTCTATTGCTTCCTTTGGTGGGATCATTACCTTCCACGCTCTGCTAGAAATTGAACTCTGAGAAAAACGTGAACAGCGAATTGTGTAAACAGGCGTTGGCGATAGTGGGGAGCCCCAACACTCTCATTAACTTGGTGTCACGGCGCGTGCGTCAATTGAACGCTGGCGGTGGTGCCACCAGTCGTCCCCTTATCAATGATACTGCTGGAATGGGCGCTGCGGACATCGCGCTGACCGAGATTATTGAAGAGAAGATGGGCTGGGAATTCCCTGAAGAGCTGCCGGTGGAAGAACCTGCACCGAAGAAGAAGAAGCGCAGTTAAGCGCGGTTTTCTTCGCCATTTAACCAAGTTTTCTCAGCCAGAAGGTCACCCTTCTGGCTGTTTTGCCTTATGGCTGACATTGTCACCAACTCAAAAGCCCGCCGGGATTACCACATCCTGGAAACTTATGAAGCGGGCTTGGTCCTTCATGGAACTGAGGTCAAGGCTCTCCGCGCCGGCAAAGGTCAGATTGGCGACGCCTTTGCGAGAGTTGAGAATAATCAGGTTTACCTGCACAACGCGCACATTGACGAATACGCTTTCGGCAATATGCAGAACCACCAACCGAAGGGAGTTCGTAAACTTCTCCTGCACAAGGCTGAGATTCGCAAGTTGTTCAGCCTCGCCTCCGTCAAAGGTAATGCGATCCTAGCTCTTTCCTTCTACTGGAAAAACGGCAAGGTGAAAGTTCTTCTTGGAGTAGGCAAGGGCAAGGTCGAGTTCGACAAGCGCGAGGATATCAAGAAGCGGGATGACGACCGGGAGACCAAGCGCGCCACCATGCATCGCTTCAAGGGAAAATAAAAGGCGAGGTGATTGCACCTCGCCCTTCGCTAAAATTTCAAGGGACTCCCGATGAAGCTCAACTAGGCCTTCGCCTTGACGACTTCCTTCTTCCACTTACGCTTGGGAGCCTTCGTCACCAGACCCTGTTTCAAGGCGCTCGCGGTGACGCGAATGTAACGGACTTCGCCGTCCACAAGCGCCTTCACCCGCTGCAGGTTCGGGAAGAACCGGCGCTTGGTAATCGCGGTCACGTGAGTGCCGATACCGCCGGACTTCTTCGACTTACCACTACGCCAGATGATGCTGCCCTTGATCGGGCCTTTGCCGGTTAGTTCACAAATTCTACCCATAAATATCTTTCAGATTAAGGAGCGCAGAAGGTATCAACCATTTTCCTTCTGGCAAGCACTTATTTCGTGCCTGCGACGAGTTGATACGTAATCGCCAATGCTCTCTCGCGGGTGGAGGATTACGCTGTCCTGCGGGTTTAATCCGGGAACTCTCCGCCGGTTTCGCACGCCAGTCGTCCGTCGCGGGGTTGCTCCGGAGGGGGCCTGGCAAGTGTTCAGCCGTGCAAGTTCGATCTTTTACGTTTGGCGCATTGTAAGTTTAAATAAAACGTGGGATTGGGGAGTCTGCTTCACCGGCACGGGCTGGGTTGGATTCGGGATTGCTTGTTTGCAACTGGACCGCCTGTTGCGGTGTCAAAGAAGAACATGAGATTCGTCATTCTATTCACGCTGCTGCTGGCGATGATGGTGGTTCCTGGTTCCGCGGCGGAACCCAAGGCACCGAAGGCTGGGAACAAGGCGCCTGCGGGCGAGGATTTGTTTTCCGCGCCAAAAGTTCTCCGTCTCAAGATCGAGCTTGCCGCGGAAGCTCTGGGGTCGCTCCGCAAAGATTCCAAGCAGTATGTGAAGGCGACGCTTCACGAGGGAGGAAAGGTCTACGCAGACGTTGGCGTGCGCTTGAAGGGGAGCGCGCCGTTTGAGGGCATGGAGAAGAAGCCGGGGCTGGCGATCAAGTTCAACGAGTTCGTGAAGGATCAGGAGTTCCACGGACGCGGGCGAATCCTGCTCAATAACGCGACCCAGGATCCCTCTTACATGTGCGAAGCGATCGGCGGAGAGATCTTCCGCTCGGTGGGAGTGCCCGCCGCGAAGGTGACGTTTGCCGTGGTCGAGATCGGCGGGAAAGATCTCGGGCTGTATGTCATCTCGGAAGCGGCGAACAAGGATTTCCTCGCGCAATACTTCAAGAAGGCCAAAGGCAATCTTTATGAGGGATCGAGTAACGACATCACGGACAAGCTGGAGAAGGATGGGGGCGACAGCACGACGGACCAAGCGGACTTAAAGGCGCTGGTGAATGCCCTCAAAGTGCCGGACCTCGCCGAGCGCTGGCGTCGGATCACGCCGCTGCTGGATGTGGAGCGCTTCGCTGCGTTCGCTGCGGCGGAAGTGCTGATGGGGCATCACGATGGTTACACAATGGACAAGAATGGTTACCGGGTTTATCACGATCCGGCGTCCGGCCAGTTGGTGTTCCTGCCGCACGGGCTGGATCAATTGTTTATGAAGACGGACGAGCCGTTGATCCCGGACTGGAAGGGAATGGTCGCCAAAGCCGTGCTCACCACTCCCGCCGGACAGCGGCAGTATCTGGAGAAGATGGCGGCGTTGCTGGCGTCTGGCGCAAAGCCTGAGGTGATGCAGCGCGAGATTGGCAATTTGTCTGCCTTGATCCGACCCGCGTTGATGGAGCGGAACGCCAGCGCGACGAAGGCGTTCGATGACGCCGTAGCCAAACTGCGGCAGAATGTGATCGGGAGGTTGGCGTTCATCGAGCAACAATTGAAGTCGCAGGCGGCTGCCAAGTAACTCCGCTCTTCCTTTCCGCAGAATTCAACACGGGTCATTGCCTTCGCGCCGTCTTTACGACAGCAATCTTCTTGAACAGATCCCTCAAGCGTTCATCCTGCCCGCACCCAACACCAATACGATGCGTGGCTTAACATGAAAGTTTTGGTCGCCGATGACGACGCGCTGATTCGCCGCCTGCTGATGGCCCTGCTGAACAAGTTGGGCCATGAGGTGGAGGTGGCTGAGAATGGCTTGGTCGCCTGGAAAGCCTTGGACACGGAGACGCCGCCAGCGCTGGCGATTCTCGATTGGGTGATGCCGGGCCTGGATGGAGTGGAGATTTGCCGGAAGCTGCGCGCCAGCCCGCGCAAGACACGGACGTACGTGCTGCTGTTGAGCGCCAAAGCTGAAAAGCAGGAGGTGATTGCCGGGTTGGATGCGGGGGCGGACGACTATCTGGTGAAGCCTTTTGACCCGATGTCCCTGCTCGCACGGCTCCGGGTCGCCCAAAGAATCATCGCATATCAAGGCGAGCTTCAGCAAAACATCGGGGAGATGGAAGAGTTGCTGCAACGGCACAATTTGCTCGGAGAAATGTTCGGCAAGCAAAGCCGTCTGGCCGAAGCTTCGGGTGGAAATGCAGGAAGATCCGTTTCACCAAACATCGCGCCAGACAAGCGCATGCCGTCCGTGGTCTCGAATGAGCGGCTCAGCGAGATTTTCGCCGCCAGCTTTGCGGCGGTGGGGTTCGGTGGAGCCGGAGTTGTTACTGCTGAAACCGTCACCCATGCCGAGGGAGCCACGTTTACGGCGTGGGCACCGCTTGTGTTCATCAAGCAGGGCGTGTGGATGGACTTCTTGTTTGAGGCCGATGATGCGTCGGCGGTGGCAATGTTTGAATTTCTGCTCGGACGCATTCCGGTTTCCGAACGTGAGCTGCTGGATTTCCTAGCCGAGACATTCAACCTCATCTGCGCTGCGGTAAAGACGGCATTGGGCGAATCAAACCTACCCGCGTTGGTGCCCATCATCTCGCGGTCCATTCGCACGGACTCGCTAACGGTCCAGCCTCCAGCCTCCAGTTCTGTGACTCAACACAGCGTGAGTCTTCCCGATATTCGCGGAAGCATAACCGTGATCCGGCAGTTAGCCCCGGTTCTGCAAAAGTCGCTGGGATCATTGCATCCCTTCGATATTCTGGCGGATAATCTCCCGTCTCCTGGTGACCCAAAAGTATCCCTGCTCAATCAGGGCGTGATCTTGAGCGAGCGTTATATCGAGAAGTTATCGGCTGTCGCGCGATCGGCTCAGGTGGATATCCGGGTTCCGGTCATTCCCCTTTCCCGGCTCGCGGAATTCTTTTGTCTGGGAAGGATCCGGAGCTGACCCGAATTTGTCTGGATACGACGCTTGAATCCACTTGCCAGCAGGCGTTGCGCTATCAGAATGACGCGGCTGAACAGCGCGTGCAGTTCATTTGTGGGCCTATAGCTCAGCGGTTAGAGCAGACGACTCATAATCGTTTGGTCCTCGGTTCAAATCCGAGTGGGCCCACCAACTCAGACTTGAAGTCTCAACTTTGAGCGATTGCGACGATGGGTTCTGCTGTTAGGATTTGCCCTCCCGGATTTTCTCCTTCTTCTCCTCCCTTTCTGCGTTCAGCGATTTCTTTTCGCTAACGATTTGCTTCTGCATCTGCTCAATGGCTTCCCAATCTCCCTTGGCAGATGCTTTCGCCAGTTCGTCCTTCAGGAAGATTTCGCGCTCTGCGATCTTTGACGCATAGAGCGCATCCATTTCGGCCAGCGCTTTCTTCTGAGCGGCGGAGACCTTGGTGGTGGGCGAGGATTTGTTGAGGCGTTCCATCGCGAGTTCGTAGGAGTTTTTCATGAGTCAGAATAGGTTGCTGGATAACGGATCAAAGTTGAATCTGGACCTGGCCGTTGATGACTCGGGTCAGGTAAGTCTGCACCGGACGATCCGGTCGTGCGGAACAGATACCCGTCTGGAGGTCAAATCCCCACCCGTGCAGCGGACAATAGACAGTGCCATCCTTCATCGAACCCGCGCCCAGCGGACCTCCGCGATGCGGGCATAGATCGTCGATGCAGAAGTAGTGACCGTCCACGTTCCACACGGCGAATTCGCGTCCCTGGACGTTCACCGTCCTCCCGTGGCCCGGCGGAATGCTGCTGGCCTCGGCGACATCGATGTAGGTGGTGGTCATCCCGCTTTGGGTGGTGGTGGATTCTTCTTCCACGGCATGTCGCGCACCGGGATTGGCGGCGCCTTGGGCTTGGCCATCTGCAACTCGGGATCGCCTTCCGGCAACGCGTCTGGCGGAGCCATGTTATCCCTCCAGCCCGCGATGCGGGCCTGCAAGCCGTGATGTTCAGCCGTCTGTTTGTCGCCCGACTTCATGTAAAACAGCGAGAGGTTGGTGTGAACCAGTTGCTCTTTCGGACGAAGCTTTTCCGCGAGGTGACCTTGGGCGATGGCCTCGGCGTAGTCGCCCTTGCGATAGTAAGCCATGCCAAGGGCCAGACGCGCATCGAAGTTGTCCCCATCTTCAGCCAGCAGCGCTTTGAGCTTGGTGATCGCCTGATCGTATTCGCTCTGGCTGAAGTCGAACATGGCGTCGTCGTACTGGTCTTGGGCTGTCGGCATAATGGTTTTGACAATCCTGCCTATGACAGGATTGTTGCCCACGCGCAAGCGCCCGTAAAACGTGAAGCGTAGCCGGGCGACACTTACGTTTCACGTGTTACGTCATCAAACCATGACACTTCCCATTCAACTGATCTCGACGGATTTCGACGGCACTCTGCACGCCGACTTTGAAAGCCCGCCGGTTCCGCATGATCTTCAAAATCTCATCGGTACCATGCAACAGCAGGGCGCCAAGTGGGTCATCAATACCGGCCGCGATCTGTCCAGTGTCATGGAAGGCATGGCCCGCGCGCGATTAACGATCAAGCCAGACTTCCTCGTGGTGGTCGAACGCGACATCTACGTGCATGAGAACGCGCAATACGAGGCGAGTGCGACATGGAACACTGGTTGCCGGGCCGCTCATGACGAGCTGTTCGAACGGGTGCGCAAGGACGTCCCGAAGCTGACCGACTGGGTAAGCAAACGCTATCGGGCATCGCTCTATGAGGATGCGTTTTCGCCCTTCTGTCTGATTGCGGAGAACAACGCCGATGCGGATAAAATCCACGAGTTCCTTGATGAATATTGCGCTTCAGTCCCGGATCTCACTGTGGTCCGGAATGATGTTTACGCGCGATTCAGCCACGTGGGCTACAACAAGGGAACTGCGCTGGCTGAGATCGCCCAGCAACTCGGCGTCGCGAAGGATTTCATCTTTGCGGTGGGCGATCATTTGAACGATCTACCAATGCTTTCGGGAGAATTTGCCCGCTACGTGGCAGCACCGGACAATGCCGTTCCCACTGTGAAGGCGATGGTTCGGAAGCAGAATGGCTACATCAGCCATCAGCCTTGGGGGCACGGGGTCGCCCGGGCATTGGAACACTTTCTTTCTTCCGCGAGCAAAAGTTCGACCCGTTAATGCTGCGAGCCTGTTGGATTATCATGCCTAATCGGCAAGGCTCGGCAGTGCTCACTGTCCTCGCATCTGCTCGAAGGTTCGCTTGCAAGTCGCTCTATTACAGGGAGATAGATTTAGGTTAAACATTTGACAGCACTAGGCCCAGTGCTAGTCTCGATAAAGGCAAGTCCTTCGGGACTTGCCTCTGTTTGTCTCGGGACATTGTTTCGTTCGGCTTTATCAGAACACTTAATTAAGATTTTACATGAGTGACTCAGCATCGACGGCTACTCCGGCGGGTAGTGCATCAAAGGTATTGAAGATTGAAGAGGCAGTTATCCGCATCGCGGGTAACTCGCAGGACGGCATTCAGGCCATCGGCGGTTTCCTCGCGCGTCTGGCGGGACGCAGTGAGCAGGAAGTCATGACGTTCATGACCATTCCTTCCACCATCTCCGGCGGGCCCTCGATTTTCCAGGTGCGCATCGGCTCCGGCGAAGTCCTCAGCGCGGGTGACGAAGCCGACATGCTGATTTGTTTTTATCAACATTCCTACGAGGAACACATTACCTCGCTGAAGCTCGGCGGCATCGTCCTCTACGACGCGGATCATGTGACGCCCAAGCCGGAATGGGAGGAAAACTACCGCCACGTCGGGGTCAACATCTCCAGCCTGACTGTCGAGGCCGTCGGCGGCACGGGCCGTGACAAGGGTAAGAATATTTTTTCTCTCGGTCTTCTCGCCAAGATTTTCGACCTCAACATCCCCAAGCTCACGAAGCTGATCGAGGAACGTTTCGGCGGCAAAGATCCCACGGTCGTCCAGAACGCCCTCACCTGCTTCAACGCCGGCTACAGTCATTCCTTCGAAAATCTTCTTAAGACCTATCAGTTCTACGACGCGGAAAAGAAGGACAAGCATCAGGTCGTGATGAACGGCAACGAAGCGCTGGCGTATGGCCTGATCGCGGCGGGCGTCCGTTTCGGCGCGGGCTATCCCATCACCCCGTGGTCGGACATCATGGAATTGCTCCGTCGCGAGCTGCCGAAGTACGGCGGCTCGTTCATCCAGACCGAGGACGAAATTGCGGCCATCTCCATGGCGATTGGTGCCAGCTATGGCGGGCGCGTGGCTGTCACCGGTTCCAGTGGCCCCGGCATCTCGCTCAAGACCGAAGCCCTCGGCTGGGCTTCCATGGCAGAGATTCCGCTCGTCATCGTCGATGTCCAGCGCGGCGGCCCTTCCACCGGCATGCCGACCAGCGTCGAGCAATCCGACCTCAACATCTGCTGCTTTGGCGGCCACGGTGATTCTCCGCGCGTCGTCATCGCTCCGGCGAGTGTCGAAGACGCCTTCTACACCGCTATTGAAGCCGTCAACATCGCGCGAAAGTACAGCACGCCCGTCATCATCCTCACCGATCAAGCCATCGCCACGCGCATTGAGGCGTTTGAGGAGCCTGACCTCGAAAAAATCTGTCAGGACATCTCGCCTGACTTCACCCCGGTGGCCGAGCACAAGCCTTACGATCTTTCCGTGGGCGACGGCGTCACCCGGCACATCGCTCCCGGCACCCGTGTCGGCAGTGGCAAATACCCTGTCGTTACGGGCCTTGAGCACGACGAAATGGGTCACCCGACTGGTTCTCCCAAGTTGCACGTTCAGATGACGGCCAAGCGCCGCAACAAGCTTCGCAAGCTGGCGTGGGATTTTCCGAAGGTGAAAACCTACGGGCCGAACGAGGGACAGATTCTGCTCGTCGGCTGGGGTTCCAGCGAGGGTCCGATCCGCGAAGCGGTGGATCGCGCGCGCGCCGTCGGCGAAGCAATCTCTTCCGTCAACCTGAAGTACATCAACCCCCTGCCGAACGGCCTGGAAGAAATCTTCCGCGGCTTCCGTCATGTCTTCGTTGTCGAGCTGAACGACGAGGGGCTATACGGCTACGGCCAGCTAGCCGCCGTTCTGCGCGCCCGCTATTGCGAGCCGAAGATTCGCGGCATCACCAAGACCGACGGCCTCACCTGGAAGGTGAAGGAAATCCTCGACCGCGCCCGCACCTTGGCAAGCCAACAAGTCTGAACCATCCTTTTCAAGCCAACTACCAACTGAATTTCGACCATGAGTGATATTGCCATCCCCTTCGCTCCGCTGCCCCGCACGGGCATCGGCCTGTCCGACGCGCTCGTCACGATTCCGCTGGAATCGGACCGCAAAGGACTCACCAAGAAAGAAGTCGCCGCTGACCACCCGACGTGGTGCCCAGGCTGCGGTGATTTCTCCGTGCTCGCGCTCTACTTCAAGCTCATCGAGAAGCGCAAAATCTGGCACGAGAAAATCACCACCGTCGCGGGCATCGGCTGCTCCAGCCGCTTCCCTTACTTCGTCCAGGCGCACGGCGCGCATTACATCCACGGCCGCGCGCTGCCCTTCGCCAGCGGGATATCGCTCTCCCGTCCTGACCTGCATGTCTTCGTCTTCGGCGGCGACGGCGATGCCTTCTCCATCGGTGGAAACCATTTCAGCCACACCGCGCGCAAGAACATCAAGATGACCTATTGCGTGATGGACAACTGGGTTTACGGCCTGACGAAGAAGCAGACCTCGCCCACGTCCCCGCTTGGCTTCAAGAGCAAGACCGACCAATGGGGCGCGGTTGATTATCCGATCAACCCTATGAAACAGGCCATCGCGGCCGGAGCCACCTTCGTCGCGCGCACCACCCACACGAACCCGAACCACGTCCTCCAGATGATGGAAGCCGCGATGGATCACGACGGCTTCAGCTTCATCGAATGCCTCAGCGAATGCGTCGAGTTCTACGAAGGCGCGTTCGACTCCAGCAACCCGCGCAAAGGCGGCGCCTTCAACCTCGTTCCTGCTGACCACGACGTGACCGACGAGTTCGCCGCCTACAAGCTGGCCGACCAGCCGTTCCCCGGCAGCTTCGGCATCTTCTACCAGAGCACCAAGCCGACGAAGAACGCGAAGGAAGCCGAGATCAACAAGTCTTACTCGGACAAGTTCAAGGGACTCAAGGATTGGGAAATCCTGAAGAAGAACTTCGACAAGCTGAAGTAAACCGCAGCGCTCCACTCTCAGCCCTGACCTCGCAAGGGTCAGGGCTTTTTTCTTGGCTTCACCGGCGGGCGATCACGCGGTAGAACGTGCCAGCAACAGACATCTCAGACCTATGCCTATCTACGAGTTCTCCTGTGCGAAGTGCCGCAAGATATTCAGTTTCCTTTCGAAGCGTTTGAATCCCGACCGCCTGCCGGTGTGCCCGAAATGCGGCAACAAACGTTTGACGAAACAAATGAGCGCGTTCGCCATGCCGCGAGGATTGAGCGAGAACGCCGCCCCCTCCGAGGGCGGCGACCCGATGTCGGAAATGGACGATCCCAAGGTCATGCGCGCGATGGCGGAACTGGAGCGCGACATGGGGCATCTCGACGAGAACAATCCCAAGCACATGGCGCATCTCATGCGGAAGATGAAGGATGCCATGCCGCCGGGCACGATGCCCAAGGAACTGGACATCGCCATCAAGCGCCTCGAAGCCGGCGAGGATCCCGAAAAGATCGAAGCGGACATGGGAGACGTTTTTGGGGACATGGAAGGTGGACCGGCGGGAGGCGGAGCCGCTGGATATTCGAAGGACGCCGGACTCTACGATTACTGAATGAGTCCCTGATTTTTTATCTGACTTCTCTCAAAACTGAATTCGACAATCACCGACATGAAAGCGAAGCCAAGTCACTTGCAAACAGGCTTTGTGCGCTTCAGGAATCGCTGTTAGCCTCGCCAGCTTGATGATCTCTACTGAGTCCACTTCCGATGCTAAACGCCCTTCTCCCACGGGAGAAACCGGCCGGCCGCGCCTGCCTGAACTGCTCGCGCCGGCGGGTGATTGGGAATGCGCCAAGGCAGCGGTGGAGAATGGCGCGGACGCCATCTATTTCGGTCTCGACCGGTTCAACGCGCGGATGCGCGCCCATAACTTTACCGAAGCCGCCTTGCCCCGGCTGATGGAGTTCCTGCACCGGCGCGGCGTGCGCGGCTACGTGACGTTCAACACGCTGGTGTTCCAGAATGAGATCGCCGATGCGGTGCAATACATCCGCTCGATCATCGCGGCCGGTGTCGATGCCGCCATCGTTCAGGACGTCGGCATCTGCCGGATCATCCGCCAGATCTCGCCCGACTTTCCGATTCACGCCTCGACGCAGATGACCGTGACAAGCGCGGCTGGCGTGGGCTTTGCGCGCGAACTCGGCTGCAACCTGGTGGTGCTCGCCCGGGAATGTTCCATTCGCGAGATCGAAAAGATTCAATCTGCCCAGGCCTCCAGTCTTTCGACGGAAGGCGCTGCCACCGGCTCGCTCCCGCTCGAAGTGTTTGTCCACGGCGCGCTCTGCGTGGCCTACTCCGGTCAATGCCTGACCAGCGAAGCTCTGGGTGGTCGTTCCGCAAATCGCGGCGAGTGCGCCCAAGCGTGTCGCATGCCCTACGAGCTGATCTCGGATGGCAAGCTCGTCCCGCTGGGTGATCGCAAATATCTGTTGAGTCCGCAGGACCTGGCGGGGCTGGAAGTGTTGCCCGGACTCGTGAACGCTGGAGTCTCCTCGCTGAAGATCGAGGGACGCCTGAAGACTCCAGAGTATGTCGCCAACATCACCCGTTCGTATCGGCGCGCCTTGAACGAATGCGCCGCGCGACTGGCCAACAACCCGGATCTCTCGCCCAAGGAAATCAACGCCACAACGCCGGCCCGCCCCGGCGAAACGCAATACGACCTGGAGATGGCGTTCTCGCGTGGTCTTTACTCCGGCTGGTTTCGTGGGATCAACAATCAGGAACTGGTCCACGCGCGGTTCGGCAAGAAGCGTGGCGTTTACCTCGGCGACGTCGCCCGCGTGCTAGGCTCGAAGGTCATTCTCCAACTCCACGCTCCATTGAAACCCGGCGACGGCATTGTCTTCGACGCTGGTCATCCCGATCAGCCGGAAGAAGGCGGACGAGTTTACGAAGTTCAGCCAATCAAACCATCCGGGCGCCAGCCGGAGCCGTCCGCATTGCCCGAAGTAGCGCTGGCGTTCGGAACGGGTGACATCGATTTCTCGCGGGTCAGCGTCGGTGACAAATTGTGGAAGACGAGCGATCCGGAGTTGGACCGCCGGTTGCGGCAGACCTTCGACGGTGACGCGCCCAAGTATTTTCGTCCGGTTGAGATGGAAGTTCACGGTCGCGCCGGTGGACCGCTCACCTTGATCCTGCGCGATGAATCCGGCCGCGTGGTTCAAGTCGCGTCATCGATTTCGTTGGAGGTCGCGTCGAAACAGCCTTTGAGCACCGAGCGGTTGAAAGAGCAGCTCGGCCGGCTGGGCGGAACACCGTTCCAACTCACGGAGCTCAAGAATCATCTCGAAGGCGCGGTCATTGTTCCCGTGAGCGAGCTGAACCGGCTGCGACGCGAGGCGGTGGCGGAGCTGGAGAAACTCCGGGCCCAGCCGTTGCGCTGGACGCTGAATGCGGCGACGCCCGTGACTGCTGGCGCAGCCATCGCTTACCCTTCCGCTGCTCCTGCGGAGCCGGTCGCTCCGGAGCTGATCGTTCTTGTCCGCAACCTCACGCAGCTTGAGTCCGCGCTGCGGTGCGGGGCCACGACGCTTTACTGCGACTTCGAAGATCCGAAGAAGTATCGCGAGGCAGTGCGGATGGCGCACGAATCGTTCGGATGCGCCGGCCCGCAGAAGTCCATCTGGGTCGCGCCGCCGCGTATATTTAAGTCGGGCGAGGAATGGACGTTGAAAACGGTCCGGTCGTCGGAGGCCGATGGTTTTCTCGTCCGCAACTATGATCACCTGAGCTACTTCGCAGACTGCCGGCGCGTTGGCGATTTCTCGTTGAACGTGGCCAATGCCAGCGCGGCGGAATACTTCATGTCCAAGTTTGGATTGGAACGCCTCACCGCGTCTTATGATTTGAACAGCACGCAACTGGAGGCGCTCCTGCAGGCGGCGCCTGCGGATTGGTTCGAGGTGACGATTCACCAGCACATGCCGATGTTTCACATGGAGCACTGCGTGTTCTGCGCGTTCCTCTCGAAGGGCACTGACTACACGAACTGCGGCCGGCCGTGCGATGTCCATGAGGTGCGGCTGCGCGACCGGGTCGGCGCGGAACACGTCCTGAAGGCCGATGCGGGCTGCCGGAACACCGTCTTCAACTCCCGCGCACAGACGGGTGCGGAGCACGTGGCGCGGCTGGTGGAGCTGGGCGTGCGCAAGTTCCGGATCGAGTTTGTCAGCGAAACCGCCGATGAAGTGGCAAAGACGATTGGGATGTACCGCGCCCTGCTCCGGGGGGAGATCTCCGGGGCGCAGCTTTGGCGGGAGCTGAAACTCCAGAACCAGCTCGGCGTGACCCGCGGTTCCATGGAGCATCGCTGAAGGTTTTTCGGTCTATTGCGAGGAGGTCCGTTCCCGTGTCCATGTGGGAATGTCTTGAGACGAGCCACCTCGTTTTCAAAATGGAGCTAAAGGAAGTTCCCCATCCGCCGAATACTAGGGAGAACGGAAGCTGGAAATTGGGCAATGATGATGGTTATTCACGGCACAACGCGACGACGCCAGGGCAAGAAGCCTTGGCCTGAACGGTGCTTGCTCAAGTTTTGAAGGACACAAAGTATTATGCCCTCATTTAGCTATGTAGCGCGGGAAGCCGGATCCGGCAGGGAGATTCGCAATTCGTTGGACGCTCAGAACGAGCAGGCGGCAGTGGCAGCTCTCCTGAACAAGAATCTCCTGGTGATGTCGATTCAGGAAAAGGTCGGTAAGAAAGGCAAAACTGCCGGCGGCACCGTCTCCCTGGCGGACCTCGTTGTCTTCACCCGGCAACTCGCGACGATGATCGACGCCGGCCTCGCCATGGTGCAATCCCTCCAGGCGCTCGCCGAGCAAACGTCGAACAAGGTGATGCGTGATACGATCAAGGACATCTGCACACGAGTCGAGAGCGGCGACAGCTTCTCGGATGCGCTGGGCAAACATCCGAAAACGTTCAGCCGACTTTACGTCTGCATGGTTGCCGCCGGCGAACGCGGCGGTCTGCTCTCTGAAATTCTCTCCCGCCTCGCGACCTACTTGGAAAACACGGCGCGTCTTCGCAAAAAGGTGAAGTCGGCGATGATGTATCCAGTCGCAGTCACGGTTGTCGCGCTCGGCATCACCGTCTTCCTGCTCGTGAAGGTCGTCCCTGTATTCGGCGAGGTTTACAGCGGGTTCGGGTCAAAGCTGCCGGCTCCCACCCAGGCGCTTATCGACCTCAGCGATTTTGTTAAGTCCTATCTGCTCTACATCCTGTTTGCGACAGGCGGCGCTGTCTGGGGCTGGCTGGCCTGGCTGAAGACTCCGAAAGGCCTCGCGTTCTGGGACAGCACACGCATCAAGCTTCCCATCTTTGGCGTGATCGCCCACAAGATCTGCCTCGCCCGTTTCACGCGTACCCTCGCCTCGCTGATTCGAAGCGGCATCCCGATCCTTGAAGTCCTGGAGATTGTTTCCAACACGGTCGGCAATGTCGTAATGGAAAAAGCCATTCGCGTCGCCGCCGGTGACATCGAGCGTGGCGAAGGCATTTCAGTGTCGCTTGGAAAGCATCCCGTGTTTCCGGTGATGATTATCCGGATGGTTTCCGCCGGTGAACAGACCGGTAAAATCGAAGGCATGCTGGAGCGCATCTCGGATTACCTCGACGACGAGATCGAGACCACACTGTCCGGCCTGACCTCCTTGATTGAGCCTATCCTCATCGTATTCCTGGGCGTGACCGTTGGTGGCATCGCGATTTGTATGTTCCTGCCGATTTTCAAGATGGGCGAGCTCGTCAACCCCAAGAAATAGTCCGACAGAAGCGGACTGCCTTCCAACCTCGAGCGCGGGATTCGTCCCGCGCTTTTTCGCTGAACACGCAGCCGTGTTCCCGATCGGAAAACGAGGCTTGAGCTTGAAAGTTGGCGTGGCATCTTTGCCGGCGTCCAGATTGCGCGCGTGGTGAAATGGCAGACACGCCAGACTTAGGATTTGATTTTTGCGACTTTCAAGGGGTTACTCTCCGTTTCTCCTCATGCATGTTCCAACCCCATTAAATAAGGGTGTAATGCACTTTTAAGCCGTCAATGAACGCTTGCGACTCCTTAGCCAATACTGTCGCAATTACTGTAGCAATTACTGTAGCAGACTTTCCGCTCCTTAGGTGCTCCATCCTGCCGGCGACCATGAGGTGCTCCATCCTGCCGGCGACCATGAGGTGCTCCATCTTGCCGGTGCCAGGGGCCTTGGCGGATTCAGCGCGGGTGGAAATGGGAGTGGGTTTTGGCAATTTTGCCGAAACCCTCCCGTGTTGTTCCAAGGCGGCGTTGCGTCCATCCACCACCTTCTTTTCCTTCGCTCTTCTCGCGATGATCTCCTCTGCGGCTTTGAGGATGAGCTTGCCGGCGTCATAGGTCCGCTCGCCAACGCCAGCCGCTGCTGCGGATTGTTTGCGGGTGGAAATGGGAACACTTTCGGCAATTTTGCCGGAAGTGTTTTTCTTCTTACCCGGCGCGGTGCCGCCGTGTTCTTTCTGCTTCACCTTCGCTCTTCTCGCGATGATCTCCTCGCGCTTAGTGGCCAGCATGATGCGGTCGATGTCTGGCAGGTTGCGGCGGCAAGCTCCCTGTCGAAGCTACTTCGCTGAATCGTTCGCCGTCACCGGTCGCGAAAGTTCAAGCAACGCTTCGTCAATCTCTTTCTGGATCTCAATCTCCATGTCCGACTCGCTTTTGCAGAACGGGAGTCGAGGCGCGACTTTGTTCGGGATGCGGAGCAACCGCTGTTTGCAAAGCAGGATGATGTTCACCCAAGCGCGCTCAACTTCCTTGGCGTCGAGTAGCTGGCCAGATGCCCGCTCAATTTCGTAGTCGAGAAGCCGGTTTTGCTTTTCGAGTTTCAACGATTTCAGGTCGTCGATTCCTGCCCTATCGCGTAGCAGCACGCACGCGGCTTTCAACGATTCAGCCAACGGGTAGTTGCCGCGCTCGTCAGGCTTGAACACGCCAGACGCGGCCAGTTGCGAGATCCTCGGCGGAGTGACGCCAAGCAGCTCGGCAAGTTCAGTTCTGGCGATGGTGTCAGGTGTCTTTTTCATGGATAAGGCGGCTTAATACTGACAATTAGTTATCGTTAAAGAGTTTCTGTGACTAGTCGAACGTCGTGCGCTTGGAACCCTCCGTTGTTTTTTTAGCGTTTTTAGAACCTATACCGGGGGGGGGTGTCCTTCCCTCACCACAATGCCCCGTGCCGTGCGTAGGATGCCCGCCAGCGCGTCGCAACATAAAAGGAGCACGACGGGAGATGCGGCCCGCCGTGCCCCAAGGGCGAGCCTGCACGCCAAACGAGAAGCGCGAGGCTCGAAAGTGTTCACGCCTTGGCACGGGCAAGGCGTTGCTCCAATGCGCCAAGCGCGTAAGCTGCCTCGCATTCGGAAGCGTAACGTCCAACGATGCGATCCTTTGGAGCTTCGGACCACGGCGAACGATTCAAGACGGGTGCGCCCTTCACGCCACGGGACAGCAGCGGACTTCTCGCGATGAT
>CAMCCU010000057.1 GCA_945872975.1 Pedosphaera parvula Ellin514 | reverse complement strand
CCGGTCTGCTGAATCTCCCGGTCCACACTGGACTGCAGGAGTTCGTAGAGCCGCTGGCTCTCCTGGTCCACTTGGTTGAGGTCCGCCAGTTCCGTCCTGACCGTCACCGCATACTGATGTGACGAGTAGCCGGGCAGACCCAGCTTCTTCGAGTAGTTGGCTTCAAGGATGATTGCCATGTTGGTTCCTTTTGGTTTGAGGGTTTGGGTTGAGTTGACGTGTTGAGTCGAAATCGAAACGCCCCGGCCAAGGAGCCGGGGCGTGGGTTGCGGGCGAGAAAGGACACCGGGCGGTATGGCGCCAGCGAGAAGAATGTTTCGCGGTGAGTGACCTCCCGCCGTCTCAAGGCGGATTGGTTTGGCAGGGACCCGGTGCCCCTGTCGACCTCATCGCCACCTCGGCTTCCCGCCAGCCGGCGGACCCGGCCAGCGCCGATTCCAACAACTGATTGGCCAGCCGCGTCATCGGTTGCCCGCGCCGCCGGGCCTCGTGGTAAAGCACGCAGACCAGGAAACGCCCCAGCTGCGGTGAGTAATGTCGTGGTTTCGCCATGCCGCCTCCTTTGGGTTGATGAAGTGTGAAGACTGTTCAGGCCATCCAAACAAGATGGAGAATCACCCCATCCGGGCCAGAACAACGAAGGGCCGAAACCCTCTGTCAAAACCTTATAGCACCAAATCGAGGGCTGTTGCACGGTGTGGAAGAAGACAAGCGGACGAGGGCGGATGTTCTCACAAGGGTGTCGCAAGCCGACCGCCTATCACCCGTCTATCATATTTCTATCACTTTTTTACCGCTTAATGCCTCTTTTTGCCATTTTCGGCAGAGATGTTGGTGTTGGGGTCCGGGCGGTGCTCCGTTCTTAACTCCTTGTAATCAAGAAGAATGGCGGAGAGAGGGGGATTCGAACCCCCGATACGGTTTAACCCGTATAACGGTTTAGCAAACCGTCGCTTTCGGCCACTCAGCCATCTCTCCTAACCGCCTGCAAGTAATCGCGATTCGCGTGTTTCCGCAAGGAAATTATCGGCAATGCAACTGTTCAGCGAGACTTTTGTTCGCCCCTTCAGGGATTTCGGTTGGGAATCCGGATCAGTTGGCGGTCTTTAGCACACTGAGGAATTGCTTCATCGCCGGCGACAAGACTTTGTTCTTTTTGTGGATTGCCGCGAGAGGACGATAGAACTCCTCATCGTCGATTTTGATTTCAACCAGCGTCTGTTTGGACACTTCCTGAGTAATGGTTCCGTGCGGGACGATTGAGATTCCCGCATCGATCTCGACGGCGCGTTTCACGGTTTCGATGTTATCGAACTCCATCACATGCTGCACCTGAACCTCGTTTTCCTTCAGGATTTTGTCGATGGCACGGCGGGTGGGAATGTCGGGTTCAAACCCGATGAATTTCTGCCCGGAAATCGCCTTCAATGGGACGCTCTTTAGTTTTGCGAACGGATGTTGCGGATGGCAGACGAGGACCATCATGTCCTTGCGCAGGGGAATGATTTCCAGTTTCGCATCCTTGACCGGATACGCGACCAGTCCAAGGTCAACGACATTCCCCAGAACATCCTCGTACACCTGATTGGAACGGCGGTATTCGACGTGGACGTTTACTGTCGGGTAAGCCTTGAGAAACTTCTTCAAGTAGGGAGGAAGATCATGAAGCCCGATGCTGTAAATGGTGGCGAGCCGGATGGTGCCGGAGATGATGTCCTTAATCTCCTGAAGCCGGCTGAAGAGAGCGTCGTAGGTCTGGATGATCTGCTTGCTGTAGTCGTAGAGCACCTGACCTTCGCGGGTGAGGCGAAACTTCTTTTTGCTGCGCTCTATGAGCAACGATTTGAACTGCCGTTCCAGAGAGCTGATTTGCTGGCTGACTGCGGACTGGGTGACGTGATTGATCTGCGCTGCTTTGGTGAAGCTCTCCGTTTCGGAGAGGTCACAGAAGACCTTCAAGCTTTCGATTTGCATAAATAATTGCTCCGTGAGGCTAATCGTTCACCTAATCGGAAGTCAAACGGCACCGCAGTTATTAACAGTCTTCCGCGGGGGAGAGAAGTTCCTTCACCTGCCGCAGGAGTTGCTGGCTGGTGTAAGGTTTGGCGAGGTAGGCCTCGTTTTCATCCGCCGACGCTGGCCGGACGAAGCCGCTGGTGCAGAGAATTGGGACGCCCGGAAGACGAAGTTGGATCTGTTCGATCAGCTCACGCCCACTCATCTGCGGCATCACCAGGTCAGTGATGATCAGATCGATGGGGGAGCTGGAACTGGCGATTAGTTCCAGCGCCTTGGGGCCGCTGTTGGCCGTGATGACCTTGTAACCAAAAGATGACAGCACAGTCTGGCCCATCGTGAGCAGCATATCTTCGTCGTCGACCATGAGAATCGTTTGTTTGCCCCCTGCATCGGCAGTGAACAATGCGGTTTCGGTAACAATCTTTTTGGACGCGGGCAGGTAGATTCGTACCGAGGTGCCATGCCGGGGCTGGCTGGAGATCGCTACTCCGCCGCGATGATTTGTGATGATGCCGTAAACCCAGGCGAGGCCGAGTCCTCGATGCCCCTCCTTGGTGCTGAAGAAGGGCTCGAAGATGCGCGGGAGGTATTCAGGTTCTATCCCTTTGCCGTCATCGCTGAATTCGATGCAGACATACAGTCCGGGTGTCAGTTCCGCGGTGCGGTCATGCGTCAGTTCGGCGACATCCAGGTTCCTCGACGTGATGGTGATGTGGCTGCCTTCAGTGACGGCTTCGACGGCGTTCTCGATGATCCGGACGATGGCCTGCTGAACTTTTGCCTCGTCGAACTTTACCGAGTAAAGATGCTTCTCCAGCTGCATCTGCCACTGGATTCCAACGGGCTTGCCCTTCTGAAAAGTCGCCGCCACGCGCCGGACAACAGAATTCAGATTTCCCGAAGCATGCTCTTGGTTCTCCTTCTCGGGCCGGCTGAAGGTCGCCAGATGGTGGGTGATCTCGGCGGCACGTTCCGCAGCGCGTTCGACTTCGAGAAGTGAAGCGCGCCAGGGATGATCCAGTTCCATCTTCGCCAGGACCAGCGATGTGTGTCCGAGGATTCCCGTGAGGACGTTGTTAAAATCAAGGGCGACGGAGCGCGTCAACTGAAGGGCGCAATCCAGGCGTTGCTTGTGGAACGTCGACGTGTCGGACCCGGGAGGTTTTGACTGCTCGGCACCCAGCGCTGACAAGTCTCCAGATTCACCGGCCTCAGTCCCGTTCGGTTCCCGGATGAGCTGAAAAATGTAGCGCTTCTGAACCTCGCGCGCTGAACAGATGAATGTGTCGAAGGTTGTGAGCGTTCCGCCCTTGCCGCGATACGCGATGGGGATCGTGGTGGAATGGGAGCGCTCCCAGCGCGCGAGAAACTGTTCGGCTGATTCATTTCCTTCCGCCCACAGCGCGGAAAGGGACAGGCTTTCGCCCTCCAGCTTCGGTCCGAAGAAATCTACCGCCGCCTGATTCGCATGACGGATCGTTCCTCCGGCCTCCACGACGAAAGCCGGCCACGCAGCACTCTCCAGTTGAAACGCGATGTCAGACTTCATTCATTCACCGTTTCACTTGAACTTTAACATTGGCCCTGGCGAGCCACGCTCATTTGCCTTTGCCCTTCCGCGGAACGCTGCGAAACGCCTCGGGCAAAAGTGCTGCCACCGTGAAGTTCCGGATGCGACCTGGCTTGGCCGAGTCGGCGACGAATACTTCAGCGCCCGGCGCATACTCGGCGAGTAATTGCCGGCACGCTCCGCACGGCATCGGTCCCCTGGGCGCGCGCGCGACCACCGCAATCGCGGTGAAGCGGGTTTTGCCCTCCGTCAGCGCCTTGAAAAGAGCGATCCGCTCCGCGCAACACGTCAGCCCGTAGCTGGCGCTTTCGACATTTGCGCCGGAAATTATCTCACCGCTCACCGTCAGCAGGGCGGCTCCCACTTGGAATCCGGAATACGGTGCGACAGCGCGCGTGCGTGCTGACAGCGCGGCTGCCACCAGTCGTTTCTTAGTCTCGTTCTGCATGTAATTCTGCAAATCGTTCGATCAACGTTGCCGCCGTTTTTTTGACGCGTTCACCGGACGCCAATACATCGGCATGAGAGAGCAAAGCGTTACTTCTCCCGGCGGCAAGATTCGTAATGCACGACAGCCCGGCGACCGAGAGCTGGCATTGCCGGGCGACGATGGCTTCGGGCACCGTGCTCATCCCGACGGCGTCCGCACCAAAGCGGGCAAAGGCGCGAATCTCCGCAGGTGTTTCGTAGCTCGGACCGCTGACCCCGAGGTAGACGCCCGAATGCAATTTCACTTTTGTCGAACGCGCCGCCCGCTGCATCAAGGCGCCCAGCGCCGGGTCGTAGGTGCGAGTGAGATCAACGAAGCGTTCGCGTTCAGGCGCAAGTTCGCCGCGTAACGGATTCGTTCCCATGAAATTGATGTGGTCTTCGATGCTCATGAAATCCCCGGCGCGAAACTTGCGGTTGATCCCACCGGCTGCATTGGTCAGCAGCACGTCCTTGATTCCGAATGCAGCGAGCACGCGAACCGGGAATGTTACCTCCGCCATCGAATGACCTTCGTAGAAGTGGGCGCGCCCGCTCAAGACGCAGACCGGCGCTTCTCCGAACCATCCGAAGTTCACGGTCCCCGAATGCCCGCCGACGCTGGGATGGGGAAAGCCCGTCAGCTTCGCGTAAGAAATTCCCGCTTCGACCTGCATTCGCTCCATCGCGTGACCAAAGCCGCTGCCCAACACAATGGCCAACGTGGGGCGAAGGCGTGTCAGTTGCGCGAGTTGCGCTGCAGTCCGTGCTGGATCGAGTGACGCTGTAGCCGGCGACCGTTTGCTCATGAACCGTATTCTCGTTTCGATGGCGTTCATCATTCAACCCTCAAGTGTGGGTGGGATTTGCTGTGAGCGATGGAATCCGCGATCAAAACACCTCCCGCTTGATTTCCCTTGGCACTCCACTACGCTCACCAAACTTAAATTATGGAACTGAGTAATGAAGAGATTCGTCGGTATTCGCGCCACCTGATTCTTCCCGAAGTCGGCCTCGCCGGACAAAAGAAGATCAAATCCACCAGCGTCCTGTGCATTGGCGCGGGCGGGCTCGGTTCCCCCATCGCGATGTATCTCGCCGCGGCGGGCGTCGGCAAGCTCGGCCTCGTGGATTTCGACACCGTTGATTTCTCCAACCTCCAACGACAGATCCTCCACGGCACCGAAGACGTCGGCCGCCACAAGGGCGAATCCGCGCGCGACACCATCAAGAGCATCAACCCCGGCGTAGAGGTCGTCCTCCACAGCGTCCGTCTCTCCGCTGAGAACGCCATGGACATCATCCGGCAATACGACGTCGTGGTGGACGGCACGGATAATTTCCCGACGCGCTACCTCACGAATGACGCCTGCGTGCTGCTCAAGAAGCCAAACGTTTACGGTTCCATCTTTCGTTTTGAAGGCCAGGCCAGCGTCTTCGCGCCGCACTTGGGCGGACCGTGTTACCGCTGCCTTTATCCCGAGCCCCCGCCGCCGGGCATGGTGCCGAGCTGTGCGGAAGGCGGCGTCCTCGGCGTGCTGCCTGGCATCGTCGGCTGCATTCAAGCCACGGAGATTCTCAAGCTCGCCATCGGCAAAGGAACTTCGCTCATCGGGCGGCTGGTCCTTTTCAACGCTCTCGACATGAAGTTCAAGGAGCTCAAGCTCCGCCGTGATCCGCAATGCCCGCTGTGCGGCGACCATCCGACCATCACGGAACTGATCGACTACGAAGTATTTTGCGGCATCCCGACCGAGCCGGTGAACCCCGCCTCGAATCCCGATGAGGTCACCGTGCAGGACATGAAGAAGGCGATGGATGATCCGAAGCTTGGCATCAAGGTCATCGACGTGCGCGAGCCCGATGAATACCAAATCACGCACATCGCCGGTGTGCCGCTCCATCCGTTGAGCACCTTGCCGCAAACCTTCACCAACCTCGATCCGAACACGCAGTATTACATTCACTGCAAGAGCGGGGTGCGCTCGATGAAGGCGCTGAAGTTCCTGCAAGAACAGGGATTCAAATACACGAAGAGCGTCAAAGGCGGCATCAACGCCTGGTCCGACGAGATCGATCACAGCGTGGCGAAGTATTGAGGGGACCTTTTGTTTTTCACGACAAGGCGGAACGGAAACGTTCCGCCTTTCGCGTTAGTCGGCCAGCCACGTGACGAATCTCCACGGGTCGAGAGCGCAGAAGAGACCGATAAGTCCCCAGCCCGCCGCATAAACGGCCAGTTGAATGGTGTGCGTCCGAAACGAAAGGCGGAGCGGCTTCGCGCATAGGAGCAGCGCCCACATTGGCACGACCGAGTAGAGCGCGCAGATCGCGGTTCCTTGCAGAATCATCATGTGAATATGAAACGCAGGCGGCCCGTAGACTTCTCGCATGGGTTCAGGCCAATGACCGAGTCCAAGCCGGACATGAAGTGCGAGTGAGACGGCTGCCGCGAGAAGCAGAAGCGGCGTGAGAACGCAGGCCCAGGTTGGAAGCTTTCGCCAAAAGGTCGGAGTCTCTCTGTGTTCAATTTCCAGATTCATCTCGCGCTCCTTCGCTGGCTATTTCACGAGGCCTACATCCTGACGTTTGCTGGCGCGGCTGCGTGTGCGAACGACCACCAGCAGGCAGAGCGACACGGTGATGAGCAGCAGGGTGCCAGGCTCGGGAACCACCGGCACGGAGTCCGGGCTGACCGGTTGCAAACCGGCCTGATCGAACTGCTGCTTCGTTTCGAGCACGACGGCTCCGCTGACGGGCGTGACCAGTTGATGCTTGCTCGCCAGCTTCACGGCGTCGTCACGGCGGTTCGCGGCAATCATTCGGCGCACCTCATCGTTAGCCCAAAGGCGGACCAGGTGCTTGGAACTTTCTTTGCCCCGGCTGGCTTCGGTCATGGCGACGGAATGGAAGCGTTCCCGGACCGCGTGCAGTTGACTGGTGTGCGGATTCCATTGCGAGAGGAGTCGTTCGAGATCTTCGCGCACGCTGCCGAGGCGGGCCACGCTGGTCATGGCGGTGCGGCCGTGGAATTTCTGGATGAGCGAGTCCGGGCCAGAGGTCGTCTGCAACTCGTGGATGACCGGCGCGGCATCGCCGAACCGCCAGAGCAATCGTTGCTCGATTTGTTCGCCATCCTCCAGGAGAAGCGGCTGCGGGCCATGAATCCACACCACGACACCGCCCGGTTTCTCCGCCGCCATGTCCCACGCTTTTATGAGGGCGGGCAGGTTGTCCTGTCCTCCTGCCCAGTGGAAGTGTTCCAGCTTGTTCTCAAATTCTGTCCGAAACATTGCATCAACGCCACGCAGAGGAACAAGTTCCTCAATGCTGTCGCTGGCGACGATGACGGAGGCATCGAGTCCCGACGAGAGCTGTCGGAGCGCCTCGGCGATCTGAGGCTGCGCTTCCTTCATTCCCGCCGAGCCATCGAGGACAATGATCGCCCGGCTTGGCGCGGCGCCTGGCTTAGGAGCGATCACTTGTCGGACGAACGATCCGTCCTTGCTTTGGTGATCAGGCACCCACGTTGCGTTGATGGAGGAATCGCGTTTGATGCGGACGGTGGTCGAGGGCGTGCCGAGGTCCGCATTGTGCAGTTGTCCGCGCAGCCCGTAGGTGTTGGTCTTTGATTGCTCGCTCTTGAACGCCGGATGGTTTGCTTGCAGCGGCTGCTTGGCTTCCAGCCACAAGGCGTGCTCCAGATGCTCGGCGATACTGAAATTCCTTTCGATGAATCGCGGCCAGACGAGCAGCGCCGTCGCCTCGTTTTCGAGATGCAGTGGAAAGGTCACGCCCAGCCGCACCTTGATCATTCCTCCGTTCGGCGGAACTGGAAAACATTGCACCATTACGCGATTAGGTCCTGAGCTGGTCACGAGCACCGGGTCGCGGCGCTGGACTTTCACGACTTGCTGATATGCCTCCCGAACTTGGCCGCTGGAAGCAAACGCCGCTTCCCGCTCCTCACCGTTGACCCACAACGTCAGCCGCGAAACGACGCCGCCCGGTGGTAGTTGGATCTGGGCTCGCGCTTCACGATCAGCGCCGGCGACGTTCTTGAATTCGAGCGTCCATTCCACATAAGACCACGCGGCGTCCGCGTTCAGGAGCCCGTCGATGCGCGATTGCGCGAGCGAAAGGCCCTTGAGCCGTCCGCCCACCACCGATCCGCCGGCCTCTGCGTCCCAGGAGATCTCGTCGAGGAAGTTCCAGCGGGCGGCTCCGAAGTCGCGTTGTGGCGGGGCCTTGGCATTGAACGGCTGACCCGTGACTCGATAGTAAATGGTCCGGGCCTCATTCGCTGTCACAGGCTTTCCCTGGAAGTAAACGCCAAGCACCTGCGCTCCTTCGCGTCCAGAACTGGAGTAACAGTCCGCCAGCAGCACGCGCTCACGCCCGAGCGTTCTCAGCCGTTTGATCGCGGACTTCTTTTCGTCGGGAGACCCCGAGACATAAGTCTGCGACCAATGACGCGTGAGGACAAAGGGCAGCGCGGTGAGAAGCAACGTCAGCACGGCGACTCCTAACCCGATCCGCAAGCCTGGAAGCTGACGGTTCCCAGCATCGCCTGACGCTTTCAGCAGCGAACGAAGCCTCAGCGCGGAGATGAATCCGAACAGCGGTGCCAGTGGAAGCAGGCCGAGGCCGTAAGCTATTATCGCTACGCAGGCGAATGGACTGAGCACCGCATACATCGCGCTGTAGTAGCCAAGGATGCCAAGGGCGAATCCGTTCGCGAACCCCAGCCATCGCCGCCACGCTTGCTTGTTCTTGAGCAGCGCCCACCAGCTCAGCACGTTGATCACAGGCACCGAGATGACCATCGCGGCATGCCAACGATCCGGCATGGGGTCGACAAAGATGGCGGCGGACATCCGCGTGACGAGCTCGATGGCGATGGCAATGACCGGGAGCAACACTCCGAAGATCAGGAGAAACGGGTGGAGCTTTGTCCTGGCAGGTTCTGGAGCTGGCGCAGTGAAGATCGGCTTGGAACTGGGTTCACGAGTTTCCGCAACGGTCTCAGGAAGGCCGAGGTGATTCAAGATGGTCTCTACGTCGGTGGCGGTCACCACTTCGAGTTTGCGGGCCGCGACTTCCTCCTCGATGTGGCGGCGGATGTCCTCGCTGACTTCGGCGGGATCAGCGCCCGAGCTGCGGGCGTTTCGCTGTATTGACGCCAGGTGTTCTTCAAGTTTCGCCTTCGCTGAATCGGTCCACGTTCTCATGCTATTTTCCTCCCGCGCGCAACGTGCGCGCCCCTTCATTGAGTAGTTCCAGATAGTCGTTCATTGCCGCCATGGCTTTTCGGCCCTCCTTGGTGAGTGAGTAATACTTTCGCGCCGGCCCTTCAGAGGATTCCTCCAGACGCGCCGTGATGAGACCTTGCACGCGCAGTCTCGAAAGCAGCGGATACAGCGTGCCTTCGGTCACGCCCAGTCCGGGGATGCCGACGAGCGTCTTGACCAGGTCATATCCGTAGCGCTCCTTCTCAACCAGGGCGTTGAGGATGCAGACCTCCAACAGACCCTTGCGGACCTGCACCGTCCAGTTGTCGAAGAAATCAGTCATTCCACGCCTGCTGATCGTGTTCCCGCCGCCAACGGTTTCACTACATTGCTATACATACTACCTGTTTTGGCAATGCTCGGGCGAAAATGTTCAATCAACGATGGAAAATCTTTGGCTGGGAATTTCTGTCGCCAACGCGATGGAGTCGCGCTTGAATCCGCCTGCAATCGAGAAAAGACCATGAGCCTGGAAAAGCCACCCGTTGTTGACCTCCCGTCCAATGCCGCCGCGATTCACGCCATCGAGCGGCCGCATCCGCGGCTGATGACCTACTACTTCCTGTGCTGTCTCGCGACCGTCCCGTTGTTCCCCATCCTCATTCTCCCGCACTATTTCCGCTACCACACCATGCGCTACCGGTTCGATGCCGAGGGCGTCTCCATGCGCTGGGGGATTCTGTTTCGCCGTGAAGTGCTGCTGAACTATTCGCGCATCCAGGACATCCATCTGCAATCGAACTTTGTGGAGCGTTGGCTCGGACTGGGCCGCGTTCTCATCCAAACCGCCAGTGGCAGCTCAACTGCGGAGATGACCATCGAAGGGTTGCTGGAGTGCGATGCGGTCCGCGATTTCCTTTACGCCAAGATGCGCGGCGCGAAGGAGAAGGGGACAGGTTCGCGTGGTTTGGCGAGTGGCGAGCAAGGAGTGACTCTCGATGCAGCGACGGCAGCGGAACTCGTCTCGACGTTGAAAGCGGTGAGCGAAGAAGTCCGTGCCTTGCGCGAAACTCTCGAACGTCAGAAGCCTCGCAACACCTGACCAGCCATGACTGAGCGATTGAAATCCATTCTCCTGCGGTGGCTTAAAGTCCCGCCAGAACCGGAAGCACCGGCTGGCTCCTCTGGTTCGGTGAAGACGTTTCGAGCGTCGCCAAATTTCTTCAAGCTCAAGCTCATCCTCTGGGTGGTTCGCCAGACTTCCGGTATCGTTGGCATCATTATTTTTCTGACGTTCTGGAACACCACCGTGGGCAGGAAGGCGCCCAGTCGAGTGAATCTTGCCGTCACGATATTTGAATTCGTCGGCATCGCCGGCTTCCTCCTTCAGCTTCCGATCTCGTATCTGCTCGTCCGGCTCGATTACGAGATGCGCTGGTACATCGTCACGGACCGCAGCCTGCGG
The DNA here is from genome assembly GCA_945872975.1 of Pedosphaera parvula Ellin514. GTDB lineage: Bacteria > Verrucomicrobiota > Verrucomicrobiia > Limisphaerales > JADJPG01 > JADJPG01. The sequence goes on along the minus strand of CAMCCU010000057.1, from coordinate 5,585 downwards.
ATTCGCACGGGTGTCTGGAGCGTGAGCGAGACGACGCTGACTTTTGCGAACATCCAGCAGACGGCGGTCGGGCAGGGACCTTTGCAACGGCTGCTGGGCATCTACGATCTTGAAGTCACCACGGCTGGAGGCGGAGGCGGACATCATGGGGATTCGACGGGAGACTCCATGCACCGAGGGTTCTTTCACGGCATTGATAACGCGCCGGAAGTCCGCGAATTGATTCAGGAACGCCTGCGCCGTTTTCGCGACGCGGGGCTGGGCGATCCCGATGAAGCGCATCACGCGCATCATGCATCCACCAACGCTTCCCCGGACCTCGTTGCCGCTGCGCAGGAATTGCTGCGCGAGACGCAAGCGCTGCGTCGGGTGGCGGGCTGACGCACTGCTGGCCGCGTTCAGTATTTGCTTCCACAAATCGCAGGCGGCGGGTTTCTATTCTGTGATAGCTCTGAAAGTGAACGCCGAAGCATCACCTGTCCTATGAAGAAACCATTCCCTCTCCTTGTCGTTGCAGTCCTCATTCCTCTCTCGCCTGTAATGCACGCCGCCCAGTTCAAGATCGGCGCGCACCAGTTCACCGTGCCCGATGGGTTCACGATCGAACGCGTCGCCACAACGGACCTCGCGCCGCGTCCGGTCAGCGCGAGCTACGATGACAAGGGCCGACTTTACGTGACGGACTCTTCCGGGTCGAACGAGAAGCCATCCGAGCAGCTCAAGAATCCAACCCATCGCCTGCTGCGACTCGAAGACACGGATGGTGATGGTATCTACGAGAAGTCCACGGTGTTCGCGGACAAGGTCATGTTCCCGCAAGGCTGTCTCTGGCACGCGGGCTCCGTCTATGTCGCCGCGCCGCCGAGCATCTGGAAGTTCACCGACACGGATGGCGATGGGGTGGCCGACAAGCGCGAGGAATGGTTCAAGGGCGGCACGCTCACTGGCTGCGCGAACGACATTCACGGTCCTCATCTCGGGCCGGAAGGTTACATCTACTGGACGAAAGGCGCGTTCGACGAACAGACCCACATGCTTGGCAACGGACGCACGCTCAAGGATCGCGCCGCTCACATCTATCGTGCGAAGCCGGATGGGACGGACCTCGATGTTGTCATGTCCGGCGGCATGGATAACCCGGTGGAAGTCGCGTTCACCGCCGAGGGCGAGACAGTCTTCACCAGCACCTTCATCGACTTCACGCAACCTGGGCGGCGCGACGGTATCGGGCACGCGGTTTACGGCGGCGTCTTCGGCAAGGTGAACAGCGCGCTCGACGATGGGCGGGTGAAGCGCACCAGTCCTGAACTGATGCATCCGTTTGTGCAGTTCGGCGCGGGCGCACCGAGCGGATTGTGCCGCTATGAAAGCTCCGCGTTCGGCGCGGATTATCGCGACAACCTTTTCGCCTCGCTCTTCAACCTGCACAAGATCACGCGCCATGCACTCCGTCTCAGCGGCGCGACTTACGCCAGCACGGACAGTGATTTCGTCGTGAGCGACAATATCGACTTCCATCCCACCGACGTGCTGCCGGATGCGGACGGCTCGTTGCTCATCGTGGACACTGGCGGCTGGTACAAGCTCTGTTGTCCCAGTTCGCAGCTCGCGAAGGCGGACGTACTCGGCGGCATTTATCGCGTGCGACGCAGCGCCGCCAAGCTGCTCGCGAAGGACGAACGCAACGCTGCGTATCGTCAGTTGAGCGAACCGCCGTCCATGCGTGACAACGCGGGCGAGGCGTCGCTCAAGCGGGCTGCGCTCCAGGGCGAGCGCTCTTCGGCTGGTCTGTTCCGTGACGTTCTCGCGACGCACGCCGGCAAGGCGGCCAAGGATTTCAAGTCCGCCCGGTTGGTCAGCATCGCAGCGGAAGGACTGGCGCGCATCGGCGACAAAGCGGCGGTGCCATCGCTGTTCAATGCGCTGATCGCTTCGGGTGGCGCGGATGAGGTTCTCACCCACAGCCTGACCTACGCGGTGATTCAAATTGGTGACGCGGCGGCGACTCATCTGTTCGTGCGATCGGACGATGGCAGCGCGCGTCGCGCGGCCTTGATTGCGCTGGATCAGATCGAAGGCGGTGGATTGAAGGCAGACGAGGTGACGCCGCTCCTTGCCTCGGGCGACGTTGCGCTCAAGGATGCGGCGACTTGGATCGTAGGGCGGCATCCCGAGTGGAGTTCGAGCCTCGCTGGCTTTTACCGTGGACGATTGGCGATGAAGAATCTGGGCGCTGCGGAACGCGATGAACTGGCGCGTCAGCTCGCGCAACATGCGCGGAGCGCGGCCATTCAGGAAGTAATCTCGTCGGCCTTGAGTGACACGACGCTTTCCCATGAAGCGCGCCTCGTCGCGCTGCGGGCGATGGCACAGGCTGGTTTGAAAGAGACACCAACGCCGTGGTTGAACGCGGTGGCGACGGCGCTCTCGGCAGAGCAGGGCGAATCGGTGAAGCAAATGGTCGCTACGGCGCGCGCACTGTCGATGCCGAAGGACGGCCACGCTGGATTGGCGGCGGCGCTGATGAACGTTGCCCGCGATGCGAAGACTCCGGCGGAAACCCGGCTGGAGGCGATGGCGGCGATTCCCGGTGGAGCAATCACACTGGATGTCGGCCAGTTTGGATTTGTGCTGTTGAATCTGGACGCCGCCAAACCGGTGAGCACCCGGGGTGCAGCCGCGACGGTGCTGGCGAAGACGAAGCTTGCGCCGGATCAGTTGCTCGTTTTGGCGGATTCGCTGAAGGGCGTCGGGCCGCTGGAGATGCCGAAGCTGCTCGCGGTCTTCGAGAAATCGAAGGGCGAGGCATTGGGCCTTCGTCTGGTTGCGGCGTTGAAACAGGCGAAGTCGTCCGGGCTGCGCGCGGACTTGATCAAGACGATGCTGGCTGCGTTTCCTGCGAGCGTGCAGACGGCAGGCGATGAGTTGTTGAACCGCTTGAATGCTGATGCGGGCAAGCAGAAGGCGCATCTGGAATCGCTGCTCGCGGACGTGCATGGCAAGGGTGACATCCGGCGCGGGCAGTTGATCTTCAACAGCGCGAAGGCCGCGTGCTCGGCCTGCCACGCGATTGGGTATCAGGGCGGGAAGGTGGGGCCGGACCTCACTCGCATCAGCGAGGTGCGAAGCGAGCGCGATTTGCTGGAGGCGATTGTTTATCCGAGCGCGAGCTTCGTGCGCAGCTACGAGCCGATGCTGGTCGCCACGAAGTCCGGCGATGAACACAGCGGTGTCCTGCGTCGCGATTCAAACGAGGAAATTCTGCTGGCCACCGGGCCCACCACCGAGGTCCGCATCTCGCGCTCCGACATTTCCGAGATGCGTCCCGGCGCGGTCAGCGTGATGCCGCAAGGGTTGGACGAGCAGTTGAGCCGGGAGGAACTGGCCGACCTGATCGCGTTCCTGCGGAACACGAAGTGGGGCGCGCAGTAGAAAATGGAGCGATGCGGGGCGGGCCGTTGCGCTTACGATTCGCAATCCCGATTAGCCCACGTCACGCCTTGAGCTCCCAGCCTTTGCGATACTCGCGCCGGATGTATTGATCCGCTTCGGGGCAGTTCGTCGCGCGCAGCTTCCGGGCGTCCCACTCGATCTTCTTGCCGACACGCAGCGCCACGTTGCCGAGCAGCACAAACTCCGTGAGCCGTCCTGCGTAGTCGAAGTTCGACAAGCACGGCGCGCCGCCCTTGCACGCTTCGATCCATTCGCGATAGGGACCGTTCGGTGCGCGTTGAATCGTCGGCGCGGAGCCTTTGAAATCCTTGAACTTATCTTCCGGCAGGAGGCGGAACCCGTCCGGATTCCAGTCGCGAAAAACGATCTTCCCCTTGCTGCCGATCATAATCGTGCCGTTCTTCGGCAGCTCCTGGCCATCGACGAGATCGCGGCTCGGCATCTTGGCGCCGTCGTACCACGTCATCGTCACGGGCGGCAGCTTGCCCCGGGCGGCGAAGTGCGAACGCACGATGCTCCACTTCGGGCACGTCTCGGAATTCACTCCGGAGGATTCCGCCTCGACGCTGACCGGCGCATCCAGCTTCAGCGCCCAGTAGGCCGCGTCCGCGTTGTGGCAGCCCATGTCGCCCGGCGCGCCAGTGCCGAAATCCCACCACCCGCGCCAGTTGAACGGTGCGTAGGACGAATGATACGGGCGCATGGGCGCGGGACCGATCCACAGATCCCAATCCAAGTGCTCCGGCGGCGCGGAAGAATCCTTCGGACGTTCCATGCCCTGCGGCCAGATCGGGCGATCCGTCCACACATGCACCTCGCGGACTTCGCCAATCTCGCCGGCTTGGACGAGTTCCACGACGCGCCGGGTGCTGTCGTAAGAGTGTCCCTGGTTGCCCATCTGCGTGACGACCTTGGTCTTCGCCGCCACTTCACGCATCAAGCGCGCTTCCCAGATGGAGTGAGCCATCGGCTTCTGGCAATAGACGTGTTTGCCCAGACGCATCGCCATCACCGCCGCGTGCGCGTGATGATGATCCGGCGTGCTCACCGTCACCGCGTCGATCTCCTTCATCTCCTCAAGCATCTTGCGGTAATCGCGATACAGCTTCGCCTTGGGATACTTCGCCCCGCGCTCTTCCAGCCGCTTCTGATCCACGTCGCACAACGCGACGATGTTCTCCGCCGCGCAGCCGTTGATATCCGTGGCCGCCTGTCCGCCGGCACCAATAGCCGCGATGTTCAGCTTCTCGTTTGGAGAAATACGCCGCGGTCTGGCCGCCGCGCTGAGGTAGCTGGCCGGCAGGAGCAGGCCACCGGCAACAGCGGACGTGGTGTAAATGAAACGACGACGATTGATTTGAGGATTCCGGGAGGTCATGCGGTGATTTCAGTTCGTGGACCGCCCATAGTCAAGGGCATTGACCACTGCCGTCGCAACTTGGTGCAGTGAGGAGCGGAACGGCGGAGAAATCCAGTTAAGTGAGTTGGTTGAAGCGGCACCAAAGGTTGGTGAGTCGCTCTTGGCAGGACTGAGGTCAATCAGAACGGGACGAATTGCTCCCTTCCCTTGTTCCTCTTCTGTGTTTCTCTTTCCGATCCAGCGCTAGAAATTAAACGTCTTCTCAGGAACGTAGATGACATCAAACGGCTTGATGTAAAAGAGGCTGGTCTCCTGGCCTTGCAGCGCCTTCTTCAGGTTGAACTGGTAGTTGATCCGCCTGCCGTCTTCGATCCGGAAAACGCTTACATTGCTTACCTTGGCCCGCGCGGTCACCACGCCTCCAGCTTCCATGATCGCCTCCAACACGGTCAATGGACGTTCCAGGGGGAGCTTGCCCGGTCGTGCCACCGCGCCGCCGACGGTGTAGCTGGCCGCCGATGAAACTCGTGTCACTGTGATCTCCGTTGATTTGATGTGAGGTTCGTAAAGGGCGATCAGTGAGGCTTGCAGCTCCGGTACAGTTTTTCCCGATACCTTGATCTGGCCGATGAGTTGCAAGGAAATGGTGCCATCAAGAGGGATGGCAACGGTGGTGTTGAGATTGGTGACGTTCTCAAACGCAATTCGCAGGACATCCCCTTCGCGCAATTGCATAAGGTTGCTCGCAATGGTGCCGCTTGTCAGGTCGTTG
>CAMCCU010000056.1 GCA_945872975.1 Pedosphaera parvula Ellin514 | reverse complement strand
ACTTCTTCGCCTGCCAGTTGGTCACGTCATCCTCGGTGTTCTCACGTCCGTCCGGTCCCATCGACGCCAGATCGTAGGACGTGACGTTGTGCTTGCCCGGCGCCTGATAGACATACGGCTTTTGCCAGGGGTCGTTCGGAATGTCCTTCAGATACGGACCCTTCCAGTTCTGCGCGTCGCGCGGTGCCACGACCAGATCGTTCAGGCCGCTCTTGCCCTTCGGATAATAGCCGTTGTCGACCTCGAAGGCGTCAAGCGCGGTCGAGAAGTTGGCGACCTGCGTCTTTGCAGCAGCCTCTCGTGCCTGCTCGGTGCGTCCGGCAAACTTCGGCACAACGATGGCCGCGAGAATGCCGAGGATGACCAGCACCAGCAGGAGCTCGATGAGCGTGAAGGCGCGCTGACTTCGATTTCGGATTTCGGATTTCAGATTTCGGATGTTCATAGTTGGTGGAGATGCGCTCTGGCGAAGGTGTTACTTGATGTGGTCTTGCAGCGAGAAGATGGGGACAACCATGCCGATAAAGATCGTCCCGATAAAACCGGCGATGAGAAAGAGCATCAACGGCTCGGCCATCGCGACCGCCGTCTTGAGCTGACGATCCAGGTCGCCTTCGGTCACGTTCGCGATGCGGACCAGCTCCTGGTCGAGACGCCCGCTTTCCTCCGCGACAGAAATCATTTCGAGCACGGAGCCGGCGAAGAGCTCCCGGCATTCGCCCAGGCTCGGCCCGAGCTGCTTGCCTTCCTTCACCCGCTCGATGGAGTTCGAGACCGTATCGACGAGCGCCTGGTTGCCGATGGAACGGCGCGCGACATTGAGCGCGTTGATGAGCGGAACGCCCGCGCCAAGCAGCGTGCCCAGCATCCGGCAGAAGCGCGACATGGCGAACTGCGACACGAGCGGGCCGACGACCGGCGCACGAAGCAGCATGCCTTCCCACGTCCGTTTGCCCGCCTCGGAAACAAACCACGTCCGCAGCATGTAAGCGGCGGCGGCCAGCACAAGCAGCACGATGAGACCGTATGAACGCATCACCTCGCTCGTGCCCACGATGATCTGCGTGAGCAACGGCAGCTTCCCGCCGAAGCCGGCGAAGATGGTCTGAAATTTCGGGATGAAGAAGACGAGCAGGAAGACGAGCACGCCCAGCGCGAGCGCGAGCAGGATGACAGGATAGAGCATCGCCGTCATCACCTTCGACTTCATCTCCTTCTCGCGCGCCTGGAAGTCGGCGATCTGCGCCAGCACGACATCGAGGAAGCCGCCCGTCTCGCCCGCCTCGACCATCGCGACATAGACGCGCGGAAATGTCTCCGGCGATTTCGCCATCGCCTCCGCGAGCGATTTGCCGTCCACGACGTGGTCGTGAATTTCTTTCCACTTCGCCTTCGCGGCAGGCGCGGTGGCTTCCTTGGTCAGGATCACCAGCGCGCGGCTGAGCGGCACGCCGGCAGCGAGCAGGCTGGAAAGAAGACGCGTGAAGTTCTCCAGCATCCGCACGGAAATCTTGTTCGGATTGCCGATGTTCAGCTGGAAGCCAGAAGCGGAACCGTTCGTCTTGTCGGCCTTTTGCGCCTTGCCATTCGAGTCGGGCTTGGACGCCTTGCCACTCTTGCCTTCGGCGAGGCTGATGGGACGAAGGCCGCGGCCTTCCATCTGGCGGAACGCTTCAGCGCGACCGCCGGCATCGATGACGCCCTCGGCAATCTTGCCGTCGCCTTGCAGCGCTTTGTATTGGAAGGTGGGCATGGCGGTGAATGATTAGTCCCTGCTCACAGCGAGGCTCGCGGGGGAAACTTCGGCGGCCTCGGAGTCAGGCTTCGTTGAGCTCGCGACTTCCTTCGCCGTGGTGACGCTCAAGACTTCCTCGACCGTCGTCATGCCAAGGCGCACCAGACGCCAGCCATCCTCGGCCAGCGTTCTCATGCCGTTGCGGCGCGCGGCGTCACGAACAAGATCCGTGGAGCCGGCCTTCAAAATCAACTGGCGGATGTCGTTGTCGGTATCCATCCACTCAAAGATCGCCTGGCGTCCGAAGAAGCCGGTGTTGCGACATTCGCGGCAGCCGACCGAGCGGTAGATGGTGATGTTCGCCGGAATGCCGAGCTGGGCCTTGTACGCTGCGGCCGTCGGTGAAGCATCCTCCTGCTTGCAGTGCTTGCAGAGCACGCGCACGAGACGCTGGGCGAGCACGGCTTCCAGCGAAGACGCGACGAGATACGGCTCCACGCCCATGTCCACGAGACGCGTGACCGCGCCCGGCGCGTCGTTCGTGTGGAGCGTCGAGAAAACCAAGTGGCCGGTGAGCGACGCTTGCACGGCGATCTTCGCGGTTTCTTCGTCGCGGATTTCGCCGATCAGAATCACGTCCGGGTCGTGACGCAGAATCGAGCGCAGCCCACGCGCGAAGGTCAGCCCGGACTTCTCCGAGACCTGAATCTGGTTCACGCCCTTGAGCTGATACTCCACCGGATCTTCGATGGTGATGATTTTGCGAACGGCGTCATTGATCTCGTTCAGCGCTGTGTAAAGCGTGGACGTTTTGCCGCTGCCGGTCGGGCCGGTCACAAGCACGATGCCGTGAGGCAGTTCAAGGACGCGCTTGAAACACTCCATCTCGCGCCTGTCCATGCCCAGCGTGCTCAAGCCGCGCAGCTTCGAGTTCTGGCGCAAGAGACGCATGACGACCGCTTCGCCGTGCAGCATCGGAATCACCGAGACGCGGATGTCCACTTCACTCTCTTCGATGCGGATCTTGATGCGGCCGTCCTGCGGCAGACGTTTCTCCGCGATGTTCAGATGGCTGAGAATCTTGACGCGCGAAACGATGGCGGGCTGGAAGCGTTTGATCTGCGCGGGCACCGGAACCTCCTGCAACACGCCGTCGATGCGGTAGCGGATGCGCAGCTCGTCCTCGAAGGGTTCGAGGTGAATGTCCGACGCGCGCAGCTCGATGGCGTCCTTCAAGACCTGGTTGACGAAGCGGATGATGGACGCATCTTCGGCGGCGCTGTCGAGATCGCTGTCCTCGTCGCCGTTCTCGTCCACGACTTCGAACGCCGTCTCCTCGTCGAGCGTGCCGATGGTGTCCGCGCCGACGCCGAGGCGTTTCTTGATCTCGCGCTCGATGGCTTCGCGCGGGGCGAGCACGGGCTTCAGCTTGAGCCCCGTCATCGTCTTCAACGCATCGAGACCTTGCGTTGCGAAGAGGCGGCTTGTGGCGACTTCCACCGTGCCGTTGGTGCGGCGCAGCGGGAGCAACTGCTCCTTCAGCAAAATGCGCGCGGGGAAAAGAGAAAGAAGCTGGCGGTCCGGCTCGACGTCATCCAGCGCAGTGTAGGCGACCGCATATTCGGCCGCCAGCCAGCGCAGGATGTCGTCTTCGGACTGGGCTGAGGAAGACGCCGCGCCCTTCCCGGCCTGACGCGTGATCGCGTCGGCATCAATGGCGGAAAGCTGTTTCGCTTCGACCATACGGTCGAGCAACGGCTTCAGGGTGTCGGCGTTTTCACTCATGGTTACAGAGCACCAGCTTGGGGGACGGAGCTGAAAAGCGGGTTAAGAGTAAGAGCAGGATTAAGATTAGGAAGCAGCGCACCCGCGTTCTTAATCATAATCTTCATCTTAATCCTGATCCGTTCCTGTCCGCAGATTATTGCAGCAAGCCCATCAGGACCGCGTTGGCTTCCTGTTTCACCGAGAGAACCTGGCGCAACTCCGCCTGAGCTTTATCAAGGTTCGCCTGCTTGGCTTTTTGGGATTCGCGATACTTGGCGAGCTTGGTCTTGATCTCGTCGGCAGGGGCTTTCGCTTCAAGAGCCTTCTGGAGCGCGTCGGCTTCCGGGCTGGGTTCGCCGAAGAATGAACGACGACGATCTGCGCCTTGATCTGCGCCAGCTGCAGCATCACCGCCGCCGCCGCGACGTCCACCAGGTCCGCCGGGACCGCCGAAGCCACGACCGCCGCCCATTTCGCGGCGCGCGTCGGTGACCTTGGTGATGCGGCCTTCGATCAGCTTCCACTCGGCGTCTTCCTTCACTTCGAAAGTCTCACGATAGCGCTCCATCATGCGGACGCGCATTTGTTCGGGATCAAAGTTTCCGCGGCCCTGACGTTCCTGGGCAACGGCGCTGCTCGTGCCAACGGCGAGCAGAGTGGTCACGCCAGCCAGCGCGAGAATTCGGTTCAGTATCTTCATAATGTTTGTGACTCGGTTAGGTGTTTGAGTTGAACAACTGAAGCGCAACGTGGCGCTCCAGTGGTTGCGACATCAAGAAGCACTTGCAGGTTACGTACCAGCCTAAATTTCTACGCCAAACACGAATCCTTCCCCCGCAGCTGCGCAGAAGTTGCGCGAAGCTCTCCTCCATTGCGCATCAATTGCGCGACATGCTTTAGCCTTTGAGTTTTGCGCGTGGCCTTGAAATGTTTGGCCTTGATGCGCATTGAAATCATCAACACCGGCAGCGAGCTCATGCTTGGTCGCGTGCTGAACACTCATCAACAGTGGCTCTGCCGCCAGCTCGCAGACCGGGGCTACACCGTCAATCGTCAGGTCGCCATCGATGACTCCGCCCCGGCGATCGAAGGAGCCGTCCGGGAAGCGCTCGCCCGCGCCGAACTGATCGTGGTGACCGGCGGCCTTGGCCCGACGAGCGATGACCGCACGCGAGATTTGATTGCCGCATTGCTCGGGAGAAAGCTGGGCGAAGATCCGGCAGTGGTCGCGCACATCGAAGGATTTTTTGCGGCGCGCAAGAGACCAATGCCCGCCAGCACACGCATTCAAGCGATGGTCCCGGAGGGCGCGAGCGTCCTGATGAACGCCCACGGCACCGCGCCAGGACTGGTCATGGAACCGGCCGGCGGCAAGAACGCAGCCTGTCGCCTTCTCGTCATGCTGCCGGGGCCGCCGCGTGAACTGCGCCCGATGTTCACCGAACAAGTCGTGCCCATCCTGCGCGAGAGGTTTCCGCTGCCCGCACCGTTTGTCTGCCGGACCTTGAAGACGTCCGGGATGGGCGAATCGCAGGTCGAGGAGAAGATTGCCGGGCCATTGCGAGCGTTGACCGATGCCGGGATGGACCTGGGCTACTGCGCCAGGATTGGCGAAGTGGACGTGCGCTTCGTCACGCGCGGAACGGACGCGCAGAAGAATGTCGCCGAAGCGGAGCGAATCGTGCGCGAGATTCTCGGACCGCTGGTCTTTGCGGCAGATGACGAACAGCTGGAGGAAACGATCGTGAAGCTGCTCACCAATCGGAAGCAGACCATCGCGCTCGCCGAGTCTTGCACCGGCGGCGCGATTGCTGATCGGCTAACGAACGTACCCGGCGCATCGGCGGTGTTCCTCGCGGGACTGGTGACATACAGCAACGAGGCGAAGCAGAAGTTTCTCGGCGTTCGATCAGAGACCCTGGCCCAGCACGGAGCCGTGAGCGAAGCAACCGTTCGCGAGATGGCGGAGGGCGCGCGCGACGCGACGGGTGCGGACTACGCCATCTCCGTCACTGGAATCGCCGGACCGGGCGGAGGCACACCCGAGAAGCCGGTCGGGACGGTGTGGATCGGAGTGGCCAGCGCGTCCGGGACGATCGCTCAACGTCGCTTCAACGCCTTCGATCGCGAGACGTTCAAGAACGTCACTTCACAACACGCGCTGGATATGCTTCGCCGCCAAATCCTCGGGATCTCCTGATCCTGCCGGTACAGCAAAAAGCCCGCAGGCAGAACCTGCGGGCAAAATCTACTGGGCACCGACTACGGGCCGTTGTTGCCGATGGCTTCGACGGGGCAGCCTTCCATCGCTTCCTTCGACTGCTTCTCTTCTTCCTCGTTCTCAGGTTGCTTGAACACGTAGGAGTAACCGCCGTCGTCGTTGCGGGTGAAGCAGGTGGGAGCCGTCTCACGGCAGAGATCGCAGTCGATGCATTGATTATCGACGTAGAACTTGCCCTTCACATTTTCCGGATAACTATTCGCGATGTCAGCCATAGCTTAAAAAGTATTGTTTAACTGGTCGGAATGTTGCGGGGAGGCTTTCAAAGATCAAGTTCAATTCAGGAATCAACGAACTCATAAGCGGTCAGCTTTCATCGCGCTCGAGCAATAAGAATCCATTCTTCGCCCCGACAGCTCACGTAAGGTTTTCCCTTAGGCTCCATACGCCGAACCCGTCGAACTCGATCAGGTCGTGCCCCAATTGTTCGCGCCGATGTCTTTCCCTAATTTGTTTTGAGCAAAGCAAGTTCTGAGACGCACTGGAAACGAAAGAGCTAATTATGAATGCGAACAAAAACCTGACAGAAGTTCTGGCCGCTTCAAAGGTCTATCAAGATTACGAGCGCGCTTTCAGCGAAACGACCGGCCTTCCAGTCACGCTGCGCCCGGTGGAATCCTGGCAGCTCCCTCACCATGGGAAACGCAATGAGAACACTTTCTGCTCGATGGTGGCTCAAAAAAGCCGGGCCTGCGCCGCCTGCCTGCAGGTCCAGCAACAGCTCGCCGAAGGCGCGAAGAACGAGCCTCAAACAGTCATCTGCCACTTTGGCCTCTGCGATACAGCGGTGCCCGTGCGTCTTGGCGAGCAGCTCATCGGCTTCCTCCAAACCGGCCAGGTCTTTCGCAAAAAGCCGACCTCCGCGCAGTTTGAACGCACCGCCAAGCTGGCGGAGGAATGGGGCGTGCCGTTCGACCGCGCCGAGCTGAAGAAGGCTTACTTCGACACCCGCGTGCTCGGTCCCCGGCAGCACGAGTCGATGATTAAACTGCTCTCGATCTTCGCCCAGCACCTCTCGATGATCTCGAATCAAATCGTCGTTCAGCAACAGAACGCCGAGCCGCCGGTCATCATCAAGGCCAAGCAGTACATCCAGGAGCATCAAGGTGACGACCTTTCGCTCGGCGATGTCGCAAAAGCAGTCAACACGTCCACCTTCTATTTCTGCAAGATGTTCAAAAAGTACACGGGCGTGAACTTCACGAACTACGTCTCGCGCCTGCGCATCGAGAAGGCGAAGAACCTCCTGCTCAACCCCAACCTCCGGGTCAGCGAGATCGCCTACGAGGTCGGCTTTCAATCGCTCACGCACTTCAATCGCGTGTTCAAGAAGATCATCGGCCAGTCGCCGACTGAATACCGCGGCCAGCTCGCCGGGGCGTGAACTCAAACCTTGAGTTGCTGGGCACAATCCAGCGTTGGCTTCTGTGAGCACGTCCCGGATAATAGAGCGAACGCGCATGAGCCCTCGCAAGCCAAAGCCCCGAACCGCCGCCCGCACGAAAACGTCGCCTTCGTGCCCAGTCACCCGAACCCGGCAGTCCGCTGAGATTGCACTCGGTGAGAGCGAGGAGCGGATGCGGGCCATCCTCGAGACTGCGGTCGAAGGGATCGTAACCATCGACGAACGGGGCATCATCGAGTCGTTGAATCCCGCCGGCGAACGTATCTTTGGTTACCGCGCTGCCGAGGTCATTGGTCGGAACGTCAACAGCCTCATGCCCGCGCCCTACCGCGAGCAGCACGATACTTATTTGAGCAATTACCTCAGGACCGGCCAGGCGAAGATCATCGGCATCGGCCGTGAAGTCGTCGGTCTGCGCAAGGACGGCAGCGTGTTTCCCATGGATCTTTCGGTCAGCGAAGTGCGGCTGTCCAACCGGCGGCTCTTCACTGGATTCGTCCGCGACCTGACTCATCGCAAGCAGCTCGAATCGGAAGTCCTCGAAATCAGCGACCGCGAGCAAAGACGCATCGGGCAGGATCTGCACGATGGCCTCGGCCAGCATCTCACCGGAATCGAATTGATGAGCCAGGTGCTGGAGCAGCGCCTCACCTCCACGCGCTCGAAAGATACTGCGAGCCTTGCTGCGGAAGCGGGCAAGATCGCCCGGCATGTCCGCGACGCCATTGGCCAGACCCGTTCACTCGCACGCGGCCTTTGCCCGGTGATGCTGGAGTCGGAGGGCTTGATGGCGGCGCTCGCCCAGCTCGCGGCCCAAGCCGAGCAGATGTTCCAGATTCAATGCCGGTTCGAGTGCGAGCGGCCCGTGCTCGTCACCGATCCCGCCATCGCCACCCATCTTTACCGCATCACCCAGGAAGCTGTGTCCAACGCCGTCAAGCACGGCAAAGCCAGGCACGTCCACATCCGACTGCGCGCCACCAGCGAGAGAATCATCCTCCTCGTGAAAGATCACGGCGTGGGCCTGCCCAAGACGCTGCCCAAAGACAAGGGCATGGGCCTGCGCATCATGCAATATCGCGCCGGCATCATCGGCGGATCCGTCGTCGTGAAGCGCGATCCCGAGGGAGGCACCAGCGTCCTCTGCTCTGTCCAACGCCATCCGTTGAAGAAAGCATCCCGCAAGTGAGCGCACCAAAAAAGAGACTCTCGAAATCCAAGACGCTCATCCTCGTCGTGGACGACCACCCGATGATGCGCCAGGGACTCGCCGCCCTGATCAACAACGAGCCGGACCTCACCGTCTGCTGCGAAGCGGAGAGCGCCGGACAGGCGATGGACGCCATCGCCTTGCGCAAACCCGATCTCGTCCTCGCCGACATCACGCTGCCGGACAAGAGCGGGCTCGAACTCATCAAGGATATCCAGGCGATGCATCCGGGGCTTCGCGTTCTAGTAGTCTCCATGCACGACGAATCGCTCTACGCCGAACGCGTCCTGCGCGCCGGCGGTCGCGGCTACGTCATGAAACAGGAAGGCGGCAAGCGATTGATGGAAGGCATCCGCCGCGTGCTCGCCGGCGACGTTTACGTAAGCGACAAAATGTCGAAACGCATCCTGGAGATCTTCACCGGGCAACGCAGCACCTCAACCGGATCGCCGGTGGAGAGGCTGACCGATCGCGAGTTCGAAGTGTTCCAACTGATCGGGGAGGGGAAAGCCACGCGCGACATCGCCGGGAAGCTTCATCTGAGCGTGAAGACGGTGGAAGTCCACCGGCTGCACATCAAGGAAAAGCTGGAGCTTAAAACTTCAGCGGAGCTGATCCACTTCGCCGTTCGCTGGGTCGAGAGCCAGGAATCAACCTGACGCGCCAGCTACCGGGACGGAACTGAACGCCTGCGCGCCCAGCTCTTGCCGAGCTTCAGCAGTGTTTCCTCCCGCAAGAGCTCGTCCGCCATCCGGAAGAGAATGCGGTCTTCCATGTCGAATTCTTTGCGGGTGAGATGCACGATGCTCAACAGGTATCGCTGCGCGTCCTTGCGTGTGCGAGCGATGCGGACTTTTTCCAAACCTTTGCAGATGGCGTCATGCTCGAGCTGCACCTTCTCCAGCATGCCCATCTGATCGAGTCCGGGCTCCAGCCCGTTGAAGAGCAGCTCATCCTCCGCCTCGGCATGAGGCTTCAACGCCGCCTCCAACATGCCAGACATCGCTTTGATTTCGCCCAGCGTCTTCGCGGCGGGGATGGCGTGTTCCAAATAATCGAGCTGCGCGTAGATGACGGCGTGCTCGGCGATAAAGGCATCTGTAATTTTCATGCGTTACAACCCGACAACTTCCACTTCATCGGAACCTGACGCATCCGCTTGAGGCGTCAGGCCCGGGAACAACGGTCAACGTCATGTTCCTTACGGTCAATCCGATGGCTACACGGTTTAGACGGGTTGAGAGATTTCCTCTTCAGTCAAATAACACGCGGGGTCCGGCGCCCAAAGGTTCCCATGCACCTGGACCGCGCGGACGCGGAATCCGCCGCCGCAGACATTGAGGAAGCGGCATCGGGAGCACTTGCCCTCCAGACGACCATTGCGACTGCGCAGCGCGGCCAGAGTCTCGTTCGTCTGGTCCTGCCAGATTTCGCTGAAGGGCCGTTGCTTGACGTTCCCCAGCGTGAGCGATTGCCAGAACTGATCCGGATGCACGTTGCCTTGCGTATCGATATTGCCAATGCCTGTCCCGCTGCCGTGAGCGCCGCCGCCATTCCAACGCAACAGGTCCATGACTTCCTCGGCGCGCACCGGATTCTCGGCGCGCAAACGCAGGTAGAGATAGGCTCCGTCCGCCGGCTGATCCACGGTCAAGACTTCACGCGGCTTGCCCGTCGCCGCCCAGCGCGCGGTCCGAGTGATAATCTTGTCGAGAGCACGCCGGCTGTCTTCCAAAGTCACATCCACGACATTGCTGCCGCGCCCGCTGTAAACGAGGTGATAGAAGCAAACGCGGTCGATGTCCTCGACCTCGATGAAGTCGAGGATGTTGTCGAGATCCTTGATCGTGTGTTGAGAAAGCGTGAGGCGAAGGCCAACTTTCTGGCCGACGGCTTTGCAGTGGCGGAAGGCTGAGACGGTCTTCTCAAAACAACCCTCGCGTCCGCGAAAGTAATCGTGCGTCTCGCCAATACCATCGAGCGAGATGCCGACGTAGGCAAATCCCAACGCCTTGATGCGCGTGGCGGCATCGCGGTCGATCATCGTGCCGTTGGTGGACAGCGTCACCCTCAAGTCCTTGCTTCGCGCGTAGGCCGCCAGATCGAAGAAGCGCGGGTGAATGAGCGGTTCGCCGCCAGAAAAAAGGAGGCCGGGCACGCCGAATTGAGCGAGATCATCCATCACCCCGCGACACTGATCCCACGTCAGCTCGCCCGGATACTCGCGCGCATCGCTGTCCGAGTAGCAATGGATGCAGCGAAGGTTGCAACGGCGCGTGATGTTCCAGACGACAATGGGACGACGCTCCGCCGCAGTCTTGGGCGCGCCATGGCCCTGGCCGTAGCGCAGGGAATCCGCCGATTGAGAAAGGCCGCAGTAAAGTTTGGTGATGTTGATCATACTAGTTGGGGGGAAAGCGGGTCGCAGCCTCGCGACCACGGCCCGCGCTGAGACACAGGAATCAGAACGGAATTCGCGCGTCGAAAGTGAAACGGTCGTCGAACAACCCCTTAGGACTAGTGACACCGACCTCGTAGGCAAAACCAAGATCCAAGTGCTTCCAGACTTGCGAACGGAAGCCGACACCCGCCGTGATCTGCGTGCGGCCACCGGCATCGGATGCGCCGAAGTTGATCAAGTCGTAGCCTTCAACGTCGAATGGCTGCGCATTTCCCTCAGTCAACGTCGTGAAGCCGTTGAGCGTCACGAGCGGCGTGAAGTATTTGCAGGTCTGGTAGTCGAGTTGCACGCTGTAGTGCAGCGACGCGGTTTCCGCATCCATGTCGATCGGCACACGCGCGCCGAGGCTGCCGGTGACGTGAAACTTGTCCCAGCCCTTCATCGAGGAGACGAAGAAGTCGAACTCACCGTCGCCGTTGCCCTGGAACACCCGCTCGTTGCCGCTGGGCAGCTCGAACTTCAATCCGGGCGTGAGGATGAACTGATCCTCCGGCTTGTCGATCAGCGCATACTTCAATCCCGCGCCGATGTCCGCCCAGCCGTCCTCGCTCGGAAGAGCGTCGGAACGCGTCTGGATGTAGCCGTCCTTGGTCGCAATAATCGCCAGGCGTTCGGTCACCGCCCAGCGCAACTGCACGGCATAAACACGCGCGAAGCCGCCGATGAATTTGTCGTCGAAGTTGTGATAGATGAAGATGGGTCGCGCCTCGCTCTGAATCAACGGTGACTCAAAGAACAACGGGTTGGCCACCGGCGAGATGGCACTGTCCTTCCAGCTCTCCGCCTGAAGGGGGCTGGTCGTGATAACAGGAAACGCCGCTGTGAGCAGCAGTGCTGTGATGATTCTGTTTTTCATAGGTTTGTTTCAGTAGTTGTCTAACGAGAGCATTGGATGCGAATCGCGACCGGCTTCATCCACCGAACTTGCCCAACCTTTCGCCGCGATTGCTTTCATTCACGCATCGCAGGTATGGAGCTCATGATGGCGTTGTCGCGGCTGGTAAGCACACAGCGGTTCCTCGCCGAACGGATCGCCCGTCATCGCAAACGCGCGCGCACGAGAGCCACCGCAGATGTTCTTGAACTCGCAGTAACCGCACTTGCCCTGGAGCAACGACGTGTCGCGCAGGTTTCGAAACAGCGGCGCGCTGCGATAGACTTCGATCAGCTCGTCCTTGCGCACGTTCCCCGCCGTGATCGGGAGGAAGCCGCTGGGCTGGATGTCGCCCAGGTGCGAGATGAAGACGAAGCCCTTGCCGTCGTTGATGCCCAGCGGCGCACGCGAACGAAGCGCCGCCGGATTCTTCGTCTGCTGGAGCACCACGCGCCGGTAGTGTTGACCCTCAGTCGTCTTGATGTCGTAGGGCGCGGCCGTGGAAAGCCGCTGCAACCGCAGGAACAAATCCTCCAGCTCCTCCGCCGTCAGCAAGTCATCCAGCTTCCCACGGCCCGTCGGCACGAGCTGAAACACGCTCCACAACACCGGCCGGATGCGCTCCAGCAGCGCGGTGAATGCATCGAACTCACCGATGTTCTGCCGTGTGAAGGTGGTGTTGATCTGGACCGGTAGATTCGCAGCCGCCGCCTTGGCGATCGCTTCCATCGTCAGCTCCCACGTGCCCGGCACACCGCGAAAGCTGTCGTGCGATTCCCGGCTCGCGCCATCGAGACTCAGCGAGATGCGCGCGACACCGAGCCCCTTCAGCTCCGCAAAGTCTGCACGGAGAAACTCCGGTGTCGCGCTCGGGCTCAAGCCCACTCTCAACCCCTGCTGCGCCGCGTGGCTGATCAGTTCCTTCAAGTCCGGACGCAGCGCCGGATCGCCGCCCGTCAGCACAAACAAAGTCGGGTTCGCCCGCGCGACCTGGTCAATAAGACGGAAGGATTCCTGGGTGGTCAGCTCCAGCGGATGCCGCCTCAGCACCGCCTCAGCGCGGCAGTGACGGCAGGCCAGCCCGCAGGCGCGGGTGACTTCCCAAATGACGATGAACGGCTGCTGATTGAAATCAAAGTTCACGCCATGACCATTGACCGGAATGACGATCCCATCCTTGACCACGATCAAGAAACTCCACGTCCCATCCGGCCACTTATCCGCCCTGCTCCAGCAGATCGCTACGCAGCGGCGGCCAGGGGTGCGGATTTCTTCACCAGCCCGCTCACGGCGTCGCGGAGCAATTCCGACTGCGCAGTGAGATTGCCGGACGCTTCCTTCAACGAGCCGCAGACGCTTTCCGTCTGCGAGGCAGCGTCGCTCACCGCCGCAATCGTCGTGGAAATCTGCTTCGTGCTGCCGGAGGCTTCCACCACGCGATGGGCGATCTCCGCCGTCGCCTGCGCCTGCTCGCCGACTGACGTTGAAATAATACCAGCGGTGTCGTTGATGCGCTTGATGGAGGCGCCGATGCCCTCGATCGACTTCATCACATTCGTCGTCGCCTGACGCATCGCATCGACTTGATCCGCGATCGTGTCCGTCGCCTGGGATGTGTTTTGCGAAAGCACCTTCACCTCGGTGGCCACCACGGCAAAGCCGCGACCATGCTCGCCGGCGCGCGCCGCCTCGATGGTGGCGTTCAAGGCGAGGAGGTTCGTCTGCCGCGCGATCTTGTTGATCAGGCTGACCACGGATTCGATCTTGCGGGCGGCTTCGCTCAACTCCTTGACGGCGCTGGCCGCCTGCTCGGCCTGCGTCACGGCGCCATTGGTCAGCTTGGCGGATTCGTCCGCCTGCCGCGAAATCTCCAGCGTCGTGCTGGTCAGCTCTTCACAGGCGGCGGCCACGGCGCTGACGTTGGACGCGGCTTCCTCCGCTGAAGTCGCGACTGAACTGGAAAGCCGCTTGGTCTGCACCGCGTTCTCCCAGATACCGCCAGCCGTGGACTCCAGCTCGGCGGCGGAACCAGAAACGGAATCCGTGGCCTGCAACACGCGGGTGGCGACGCGTTCGCGCTCCGCCTCGAACTGCGCGATCTGTGCCGCGTCCTGCTTCATCTTGAGGGCGGCTCCATTGATGATCTCGGCGCCATCACGGTACGAGCCGGGCAGACCACGGAGCAGAATCGGGCGGTGATACTGGCCGCGGCTGCAATAATCCATGACCGCAGAAGATTCGCGCACGTAGGAATCCGCGACGTCGAGCATGTGATTGATCGCCGAGCAGAGCCGGGAGAAGTCGCCGGAGCCCGCCAGCCCGGTGATGCGTGCTTCAAGATCACCAGTCGCTGCGCGTTCGCAAATGTCGGCGACGGAAGCCAGCCAATGGGCGGAATCGTCGGTCATGGGAGAAGTGGGGTTTGAAGTATTCATATCAAGCGGCGGCACCCAGGCGCGTGTGTTCTGAAAGGCTGAAGACGAACTGGCTGTAGTCCACGCCCGCGTCGGCGAGGGTCGAGGTAAGAATCCGCGTCGATGCCTCGATGGCTTTCGTGCGGTCGCTGTGCCTGCGCTCCTCGTCCAGCAACGTCGCGTAGAGCGCAGTCACCTTCGGCAGGGCGTCGGCATAGGGCACGCGACGATTGGAATGGTAGCCCACGGGCGATCCATTCGCGCTGAAGCTCGGCGTCACATGCGCGAGGACCCAGTAATGGCTGCCGTCTTTCGACAGGTTTACCACGTAGGCGAAGATCTCCTGCCCGTTGCGCAGCGTATCCCAGAGCAGCTTGAACACGCAGCCGGGCATGTCCGGATGGCGGATCAAATTGTGCGGCTGCCCGAGAAGCTCTGCCTCGGTGAATCCAGACACGCGCTGAAACACGTCGTTGGCGTAGATGATGATTCCGCGAAGGTCCGTCTTGCTGACGATGATCTCGTCCTCCTCAAAACGTGCCTCCCGGCCGGTCGGTTGAATCTTCGGTTTCGTCATGGTGCGTTGCTTTCGCGCCGCATCCAAACAACGGATGCAGCATGCACCATGATTCTCGGATCGGCGGGAACGGGCTTAACAAAGGATCATCACACCTTTCTTGCCACATCTCGTGGCAAGAATAGCCAGCTCACTCAGATTTCTTCAGAACCTCACATCTCGTTTTCGCACTTCCGTTCTCCATCTGACGAAGCCAGGCATCTCCCGGGCTGAATGAAGTCGGAGAACCACATTCGCGGGAGCGCGGTCGCACCTTTCCCATTGCCGCCGACGCTTCACCCGATAGATTTCGCCGCATGGCAAAGAATTACTGGCTCGTGAAGTCGGAGCCCGAGGCTTACTCGTGGGACACCTTCGTGAAGGACGGCAAGGCCGCGTGGACCGGCGTCCGCAATTTCCAGGCGCGAAACAATCTGCGCGCAATGAAGAAGGGCGACGTCGTCGCGTTCTACCACAGCGTGACGGACAAGCAGGTGGTCGGTCTCGCGAAGGTGGACAAGGAGGCGTATCCCGACGCCACCGCCAAAGAAGGCGACTGGTCCTGCGTGGATCTGATCCCCGCCAAGCCGCTGAAGCAACCTGTGACACTCGCCACGATCAAAGCGGACAAGACTCTTTCGGACATGCCGCTGCTGAAACAATCGCGCCTTTCCGTCACTCCGCTTACTGAAGCACAGTTCGAGCGGCTGCTGGAACTTGGCGGGAAGTGACCGGGTAGCCGTCGAGGTGACGAGACGGACGCTGCGTTGCTCCCAACCAAATCCGCCTCTTCACCTCGGCGGCTACAGTGTGCCAGTAATGTGCCGCGCCTGACGTTTGAGGCCGGAGAGACGCCGTTTGGTGGAACGATCTTCGTCGGTGGCCGGCAGATGGGCGCGCAGAAATTCCGGCCTCTCCGTGCGTCCGCCGCGCTGCCAGTCGCGCCAGAGCGTCTCGGCGGCGAGACTCGCGCTCATACTTTTCTCCGTCGTGAGATACTTGAAGAGCAGCTCGGCCAGACGAGCGAGCGCGATGGTGTCCGTGCGCCGAATCTGCGCGAAGAGCCAGTCGCTCCAGCGGAGGAATGCGTTGAACGGCGGCTCGTCCTTCCAAATCAATCGCGTCGATTCCACGAAGTTCCCGCTGTTGCCCACGAGGTCCCAATACTTCGCGAAACGCCGCATCCGCTGCATCGTGGCGAAGTCGATGAACTTGTTCTGCAAAATCTCGTAGGGCGGAAACGCGTTGTAGCGCATCTGCCATTCGGCGTCATGCCGGATGATGGGCGTGCCACGCAGCCGCTTGAGAATGCCTACTTGAATCTCCTGCGGCCCGAGCGCGATGAGCCGATCGAAGCCCGCGCCGAAGCTCGCGATGGTTTCGCCGGGCAGACCGACGATCAAATCCGCGTGGATGTGAACGCCGGTCGAGATGCGCAGGAAATGAAAGTTATCTTCGAGCCGGTCCAAATTCTGGCGGCGGCTGATCAGTTCGCACACCTCGTCGTTGAAGGACTGGATGCCGACTTCGAACTGGAGCGCGCCAGGCGGGAACTTCGCGATGAGCTCGCGCAACTGCTCAGGCAGACGGTCCGGAATCATCTCGAAGTGAAAGAAGAGTCCGGGCTGATAGCGGTCGAGGAAGAACTGGAGGAAGGCGCGGCTGACGAGCAGGTTCAGGTTGAACGTGCGGTCCACGAACTTGAAGTTCTTCACGCCGCGATCCAGCAGCCGCTGCAACTCCACGAGCATCTTGTCGAGCGGCACCTGGCGCACCGGGATGTCGAGCGAGCTGAGGCAGAACTCGCAGGTGAACGGACAGCCGCGCGACGCCTCGACGTAGATGACGCGATGCGCGATGTCCTGATCGGTGTAGAGATCGTAGGGAAGCGCGAGCTTGCTGAACTCCGGCACGGGCGCGGCCATGATTTTGGTCGCGGGCTTTTCGCCGGTGAGAAGCTGGCGGCAGACTTCAGCAAACTTCAGGTCCGCCTCACCCGTGATCACGTAATCCGCCAGTGCGACGATGGCCTGCTCCTCGGTCTCGTAGCTGACCTCGGGTCCGCCGAGAATGATCGTGAGGTCCGGGCGCACGCGCTTGATGGCGGCGATGACCTCGGTGGTTTCGGTGACGTTCCAGATGTAAACGCCGAACCCCAGAATCTTCGGCTCCCGCGCGAGCAATGCCTCGGCGATGTCGAGTGGACGCTGGTTGATGTCGAACTCCGCGATGGCCGCGCTCGGTTTCAGCTCGCCGAGATTGGCCATGAGGTAGCGCAGGCCAAAGGCGGCGTGAATGTACTTCGCGTTGAGCGTCGTTAAGACGATGTCCGGCATCGGGGCGGAGCGTAA
>CAMCCU010000055.1 GCA_945872975.1 Pedosphaera parvula Ellin514 | reverse complement strand
GGAAATGAGTTTCGGCATGGGCAAGGGCGAGTATCCGGCGATCAGCATGACGCACCACGCGGCGAACAAGTTCTGCCAATGGCTCAGTGCCAAGACGGGGCATTACTATCGTCTGCCCACCGAGGCGGAATGGGAATACGCCTGCCGCGCCGGCACCACCACGGCTTACTCGTTCGGCGATGATCCGGCGCTGTTGAAGGACTACGCGTGGTTCGCCAAGAACAGTGATTTCAAGAACCAGAAGACCGGACGCAAGAAGCCGAATCCGTGGGGTCTGCACGACATGCACGGCAACGTCATCGAATGGTGCCTCGACCAGTATGATCCGAACGTTTACCAGAACCCGCCTGGTCAGGATGCGTGGGTAAAGTCCACCAAGCCGTATCCGCACGTCGCGCGCGGCGGGCATTGGGACGATGACGATGTCTCCATGCTGCGCAGCAGTGCGCGCCGTTTCTCGGACCGCGTGTGGAAGCAGCAGGATCCGCAGTTGCCCAAGAGCATCTGGTATCACACCGATGCGCAGTTCCTCGGCATCCGCGTCGTGCGGCCGCTCAAGGTTCCGCCGCCGGAAGAGCTGCTGAAGGTCTGGAACAACGGCGTGGAGAAGGATTAGCCCCCGCATTTCGCATTTTTAAATGAGCTGTCACCATTCGCACCTGGCGATTCCGTATTCCACCATCGGCATTTCAAAATGAGGAAGCCCTCTCTGCTCGTCATCTTCCTCACGGTCTTCATCGACCTCGTGGGCTTCGGCATCGTCCTGCCGTTGCTCCCGATTTATAGCGACACCTTTGGTGCCAGCGGCCTGATGGTTGGCGTCATCATGGCGAGCTTCTCGGCCATGCAATTCCTCTTCGCGCCAATCTGGGGACGACTCTCGGACCGCATTGGCCGACGACCTGTGCTGCTGGTCAGCACGGCGGGTGCGGCGGTCAGTTATTTGGTCTTCGGCTATGGCTCCACGCTCGCGGGTTCGACCGCGCTGGCCGTTCTGCTCGTCTCGCGCATGGTCGCCGGCATCTGCGGCGCGAATATCACCGTGGCGCAGGCCTACATCGCGGACATCACGCCGCCGGAGCATCGCTCGAAACGAATGGGGCTGATCGGCATGGCGTTCGGCCTGGGCTTCATCTTTGGACCGATCATCGGTGGGCTGGCGGCGAAGCATCTTGGTATCTCTGGTCCCGGTTACGTGGCGGCGTCCTTGTGCGCGGCGAACTTCCTCCTCGCCTTCGCGCGGTTGCCGGAGAGTCGCAAGCCCGATTCCTCGCCGGTCAGCCCAAGACCGCGCTTCGCACAATGGGCTCACGTCCTGCAACAGCCCACGGTCGGATCGCTCGTCGTCATCTTCTTCCTCGCCACGTTCTGCTTCACCTGCTTTGAAACCACGCTGGGTCTGATGGTGGGCGCGAACTTTGGTCTTGATCTCAAATCCGGCAAAGACGCCGGGACGGTCACCGCGCTCTTCGCCTTCTGCGGCATTGTCGGGGCGTTCGTGCAAGGCGGGCCGGTCGGGAAACTCGTCAAGAAAATGGGCGAGCCCAAGTTGATTGTCATCAGCCTGATCTTTGTCGGCCTGAGCCTCGCGCCGATTCCGTTCATCAAGGGCAGCGGCGGCTTGAGTTGGGGCGTGCTGGTGAAGCCGGAAGGATTGCCCTGGCTTGGCTTGCTGGCGTCGCTGGCGCTGCTGGCGATTGGTTCCGGGCTCACGCGTCCGCCGCTCTTCGGCATGTTGAGCATTCTCACGCCGGAGCACGAGCAGGGCGCGACGCTGGGCGTGGCCCAAAGCGCTGGCAGTCTCGCGCGCATCCTCGGCCCGATCTTCGCCGGAGGATTGTTTCACCTGCATCCCACGTGGCCCTATGTCGCCTGCGCCGTCATTGCGCTGGTCACGGGAATCATTGCCGCGAAGAAGCTGATGAAGTCCGCGCCCGCCCTCGAAGCCGCCAAGGCCCGTCACGCGACGGCTTGAGATTGTTCGCAGCGGCGCGGCGACTCCGGCTGCTGGTTCGTTTTTGACTCCACAGAAGTCCACCGCCACTCTGCGCCATCATGAAACTTCACAAACCATCCCTCTACGCGCTCGTTATCTTGGCTGGCATCGCCTCGGCCTGTGTCTCGTCTGCCGCCGAAACGCTTTTCGTGGCCACGCCATTGACCGAAGGCGAGTTCACCGACGGCATCGAAGGCCCTGCGTGCGATCGTGACGGAAACATCTACTGCGTCAGCTTTCGCCATGCGCGGAACATTGCGCGCGTCAGCCCGGAAGGCCGCGCTGAGCTGTTCGTGGAGCTTCCCGAGAAGAGCGCGGGCAACGGCATCCGCTTTGATCCAACCGGCAAAATGTTCGTCGCGGACTACACCGGGCACAACGTGTGGACGGTCGATCTGAAGACCAAGGCCATCACGGTCTTCGCGCATGAAGCGGCGATGAATCAGCCCAACGATCTGGCGCTGGCACCGGACGGCACGCTTTACGCCAGCGATCCGAATTGGAAGAACGGCACCGGCCAGCTCTGGCGCATCTCGCGCGATGGTCGCACCCATCGCGAAGCGGCGGACATGGGAACTTCGAACGGTGTCGAAGTCAGTCCTGACGGCCGCACGCTCTACGTCAACGAGAGCGTGCAGCGGAACATTTGGAAGTTTGATATCGCTGCGGACGGCGCGCTGAAGAACAAGCGTCTGCTCAAGAAGTTTGATGACTACGGTTTCGACGGGATGCGCTGCGATGTGGACGGCAATCTCTACATCGCCCGCCACGGCAAGGGCACGATCGTGAAGCTGTCGCCGAAAGGTGAAGTGCTGCGCGAGATCGATGTGCTGGGGCCGCATCCCACGAACATCTGCTTCGGCGGCAAGGATGGTCGCACTGCCTACGTGACGGAGGCGAAGGTCAAGCGTCTCGTGCAGTTCCGCGTGGACCGTCCCGGCCTGGAATGGAAGCGCTGGAAGCGCTGACGCTGCTTCATTGGCATCTCTGGCCGGTTCGCGTTTTCCGCTTTTGTGCGGCACGATAGCCTCCATTATCAGTGTTGTTCACCCGTGAACCCATCTGAGCCAAATCATTCCGAACACGCGGCCCCGGCGATCTTCGCCACCACGCGATGGACAGTCGTGCTGCGCGCTCGTGATGCCTCGGATGACGACGGCCGCGCCGCGCTCGAACAGCTCTGCCGCGCCTACTGGCGTCCGCTCCGCGCCTTCGCCCTGCGTGCCGGCCACAGCCCGGAAGATGCCGAAGATTTCACGCAGGACTTCTTCCTCCGCCTCCTGTCGCGCGATGCGTTGTCGAACGTCAGTCCGGACAAAGGGCGCTTCCGCAACTTCCTCCTCGTCGCCTTTCGCAACTTCCTCGCCGACCAGCGCGACAAGGCGCAGACCGCCAAGCGCGGGGGCGGCGTCCGTCCGTTGTCGCTGTCGCTCGCCGCATCGGATGGCGACGTCGATGCCGCGCCGGAGCCGGCGGATTCCGCGACGCCGGAGCAGGCCTTCGAGCGGCAATGGGCGCACACGCTGCTCCATCGCGCCCGCGCCCGGTTGCGCGCCGAGTGCGTGGCGAATGAACGGCTCGCGCTCTATGAAGCGCTCGGGCCGGATGACTCCAGCGCCACGGAAGAATCCTACGAGCAGCTTGGCCCGCGCCTCGGATTGAGCGTGCCTGCGCTGAAGTCTGCCGCCTTCCGCCTGCGCAAACGTTACCGCGAGTTGATTCGCGATGAGGTGGCGGAGACGGTGACTTCCACTGACGACGTTGAAGAGGAGTTGCGCCACATGCTGCGCGTGTTGGAATCGTGAGATGACGATCAAAATCCAAAGCGCAAAGTTCAAAGGAAGCTTCAAATCATAAACTCCGAATCACGAGGCAATTTTGAAACTCTCCCGAAACCTCGTAGCCGCCGACGTGAGGAGGCGGATTTCTTGGGTTGCGTGCCAGTCCGCCTCCTCACGTCGGCGGCTACGTCCGAGTTTTGAACTTTGAGCTTTGAGCTTGGAACTTTTCCTCTCCCACCCCGTTCTTCCTGATTGATGCCGCGCCTCTGCCCAACGTGCTCGAAGCCGCTGCCGCCCCGGACCAGGGCGCGGTTCTGCCCGCTTTGCTCGCTGCGTGGCGCACTGGAACTCGCGGGCGCGGAGGACGCCGAGCCGGAAGCGCCACAATCCATTGGCGACTACGATTTGCTCGAACACATCGGACGCGGCGGCATGGGCGTCGTCTATCGCGCGCGTCAGCGCAGTCTCGATCGGATCGTTGCGGTGAAGCTTCTCGTCGCCGGCGCGTTCGCCAGTGAGGACGCCCGCCGCCGGTTCCAGGTTGAAGCCGCCGCCGCCGCGCGGTTGCGGCATCCGAACATCGTCACCGTTCACGAAACGGGCGAGCACGATGGCCAGCCGTTCTTCTCCATGGAACTGGTGGATGGCGGCACCCTGGCTGATCTTACTCGCGAAGATCCGTTGCCCGCGCGCGAGGCCGCCACGTTGCTCCGGCCGGTGGCTGAGGCCGTTCACTATGCCCATCAACAAGGCGTGCTGCATCGCGACTTGAAGCCCTCGAACATCCTGCTCGATGCTGCGCGTTCTCCGCGCGTCAGCGACTTTGGCCTCGCGCGACAACTCGACGCGACGGAGCGCTTCACGCTCACCGGAGATGTGCTTGGATCTCCCGCGTATCTTGCGCCGGAGCAGGCGCGTGGCGAACGCGAACGCGAGGGCGTGACGAGCGATGTCTATTCGCTTGGCGCGATTCTCTACCAACTGCTCTGCGGTCGTCCGCCCTTTCTCGGCGATTCGCCGCAATCCGTCCTGCGCCAGGTGGCCGAAGCGGAACCGATCGCGCCGCATCGGTTGAATCCCGGCGTGCCGCCCGATCTCGAAACCATCTGCCTCAAGTGCCTGGAGAAGGAACCCGCCCGCCGCTACGCCAGCGCACAGGCTCTCGCGGAAGATCTCTCGCGTTTTCTAAACCACGAACCGGTCGTCGCCCGGCCCGTGGGAAGCGTTGGTCGCGCCTGGCGCTGGAGCCAGCGACACCCGGCGCGCGCGGGTCTGGTGGTCGCGCTTTCGTTGTTGCTCGGCGTCATCGCTGTCGTGCCGACGCTGGCGTATCTGCGCGTGAGCCGCGCGGAGCAGGCCCGCGAAGCGCAATTGCGCGAGACCCTCATCACTCAAGCCCGCGCCGTGCGGCTCGGTGGACGTTCGGGCCAACGCATCGAGAGCTTGAAGGCGCTGCGGGAAGCCGCTGCGCTTCGGAGTGACAGCACGAATATTTCCTTTGCCCGTCGCCTTCGCCGCGAAGCCATTGCCAGCCTCGCCCTCAACGACGCTTTCATTCGATTGGCCGCCGATCTTCCGGCGGAAACAGATGCGACTTATCTGAGTCTCGATGCGACGGGCGACATCATCGCGCGCGGCAGCTATCGCGGTCCTGTTCGATTGCTCCGCCGCAACGACGGTCACGAGTTGCTGCGGCTCGATCTCGGCGGGCGTTCCTTGCAACACCTGATCGAGTTCAGCGCGAACGGTCGTTACCTCGCCATCCGTCACGGTGGTGATATTGCGATCTGGGATTTGACCAACCGCGTCGTGGCCATCGCGCAGCCGTCGTGGCTGAACCGATATTCGATTCGTCCTGACAGCGGCGCCGTTGCCTATCAGCGCACCAACGGAACGGTCGCCGGCTACGCGCTGCCGGACGGACGCGAGCTCTGGCAATGGCCCGATCGCAACACGAACGCTCGTGGCGCGCTGGCTTTTGCGCCCGACGGTGTGCGGCTTGCCTGGGGCGTGGGCGGCGCGCGCGGTGTCGAAGTGCGTGCGGCGGAAAGCGGACGGCTGGAACGGTCGTTTCGCTTCGCTGAATCCGTCACGGCGCTGTGCTGGAGCGCGGACGGTCACTGGCTCGCGGCCGGGAGCGAGAGCGGGCAGGTGCGGCTCTGGGAGATGGGCAACGGCGATTCCGACCCGGGGCTGCGGCCGCAGCGGACGGTGTCGTCGGCTGACGGGCCGGAGCGTGGTTGGAACTTCGATGCGCACGCCGGTGCCGTGCGCGCGCTGGCGTTCAGTCCGGACGGACGCCGACTGCTCTCGGCGGCATCGGACGAAACGGTTCGCGTCATGGATGTGCTGACGGGCCGGGCTGGATTGCGCTTTGAAGGCGTCGCGTTTCAACTTGGGTTTTACGCGGGTGGTTCGTTGGCAGGACCGATCTGGCAGGGTGAACGTCCAGGCTGGCTGGTGCTCACGAACTCGGATGTGTTCGCGGCCTGGCGGGCCGAAGCGCGGACTGGCGCGGCGCTGGGTGTGGCCTTGGACGAGCACGCCCGGTTGCTCGCGGCGACACGGGAAAGCGAAGTGCGCGTCTGGGAACTGCCGTCGATGCGCCCTGTCGCCTCGTTGCCGTGCGAGAAATCTTCCTCCGTCTATTTCACGCGCGACGGTCACATGCTGGCGGTGGGCTGGAAGCATACGACGCGATGGGCGTTGAATCGGGAACCCGGTGGACGCGTTAACTTTGGCCCGCGCGAAATATTGGACGCGGACAAGGGCGGCGAGATGGCGAGCTTCACGGCCGATGGCAGGACGATGGCGGTGGCGGATTATCTGCGGGACACGGCGCGGCTGATGTCCGCTAGTGGCGGAAAGACTGAGCGCGAGCTTCGCCACGAACGCATCGCGTCGGTGGCGCTCAGTCCCGATGGCCGCTGGCTGGCCACCGGGGCAATTGACCGCGATCCGATCCGGGTTTGGAACGCGGAGACCGGCGAAAGCGTCCGGCAATGGCCGGGCGGCGGAGATTTTCGAGTGGCGTTCAGTCCAGATGGAAGATGGCTGGCGCAGTTCGGTCTGAGCGGCCGGCTGTGGGAGGCTGGTTCGTGGCAGCCCGGTCCGGCATTGCCGGCAATGCCGAGGAATTCAGCGTTGGGCGGCGCGGCGTTTTCGCCCGATGGTCGCGTGCTGGCCATGAGCGCGGCGGACCACGAGATTCACTTGCTGGCGCTGCCGGGAATGGAACAGGTCGGGGTTCTTGAAGCGCCGAACCTTTTGCGCATCAACCGGCTCTTCTGGAGTGGCGACGGGACGCATCTGGCCGCCGCGACGATGCAGGGCGAGGTGCAGGTGTGGCGGGTGGACCGGCTGCGCGAGCGGTTGCGCGGGCTGGGCATGGAGTGAGCGGACAAGCTCAAGGGGCAAAAAGGCAAAGCAGGGTTTTCAAAACTCCGCCGTAGCCGCCGACGTGAGGAGGCGGACGCGACGAAACTTCAAAGAATCCGCCTCGTTACCTCGGCGGCTACCATCCTGTGCAAAGGTTTTGAAAATGGCTTCAGCGTCCAAGTCTTCCGGGAGGCATGAGCTTGGTGAGAGATGTTGTTGTGGGTGTTTGAATGTTTCTTAAAAATCTCACGCTGCCCGCGAAACCTTCCTTTGCCGATCCCGTTCTTTCCCTTGATATGAAGTACTGGAATTTGTCTTTTCTGGCCGCGTGCCTCGCGGTCATGGGGTTGGGGAACCTTCGCGCCGCCGTGCCGGAGGTGGTGACGTATCAAGGCCGGGTAACCAGTGGCGGACAGCCGTTCACTGGTACCGGCCAGTTCAAGTTTGCCATCGGCGTGAAGACCAACCGGTCGGCGCAGGCCGTTGCCACCGCGACGATCAGCGGCGGCGCGGTCACGGCCATCACGATCAGCTTCGGCCGTGGCGGATCGGGCTACGCCACGGCGCCGTCGGTGGTCATCGACGCTCCTGGGCTGGTCATTGGTGGCACCACGGCGCGGGCGCGGGCGACGGTCAGCGGCGGAGTGGTCACGCGCATTGATGTGGTAGGAGGTGGCTCAGGTTATTCATCGGTGCCGAGGGTCACCATCGCGCCGCCGCCGGTGAACAACGAAATGTTCGCGCTCTGGAGCCACGATGGGTCCACGGGCGAAAATGCGGAGCCGGCGACGGTTCTAAACCTGCCGGTGGCGGGCGGGTTGTTCACCGTGCCGCTGGGCAGCCAGACGCTGAGCAACATGCCGCCGATCACCGCTGCCGCGCTGTCGAGTCCGACGAATACTTATCTGCGCATCTGGTTCAGCGACGGCACGAACGGCCTGGTGTTGCTGCAACCGGATCAATCGTTGTCCGCCGCGCCTTATGCGCTGGTGGCGGGAGGCGTAATTGCGGGCAGCCTCACCGGCAGCAGCTTCGCCGACAATTCGATCACATCCTCCAAGCTGGCGGACGCCATCTCGCTCGGCGATTCCCAGGATGTGGGCATCCTTCGCGTTTACCGGACGGGGGGCGGAGATCCATCGATCATTCTCACCGGCAGCAATGGGACTTACACCGCCTACGGAAACTTCGTCGGTGGCCCTCAGGCCATGACCAGACTGGGCCTGGGCGAACTGCGCCTTTCACCCGTGGCGCTGGGTGGCGGGGCCGAACTCATCGGCGATAATTCCACGCCGGAACTCCGGCTCTACGGCCTCGGCAACGAACTGCGCGCCAAACTCCAGGCCGCCACCACCGACGGCGGCACACTGCAACTCTACTCGGAGGATCAAGATCGCGTGCTGGAACTCGTCTCGCTCGCTTCCGGCGGCAAGCTTTTGACCTACGATGAAGCCGGTCAGGTTGCGACGGAGCTGGGCACTTCCACTGGAGCAGGCGGGTTTCTCAACGTGCGCAACTCCGCCGGGACGCGCACGGTCCAGCTCGATGGAACCGGAGGCAACAACGACGGAGTGTTGCAGGTTTTCGCCAGCGGCGGCCAGCAGACGGCGCGCATCGACGGCGGAACGTCCGGGAGTGTGTTGACCTTGTCCGAGGCGGACGGCACCGAGACCGTTGCGCTGACGGCCGGCGGCGGCGGCGTGCTTCAATTGCGACAGAGCGACGGCACGGGCGGAGCAACCCTGACGGCAAACAACGGCACGGGTGGCGGCGGGCTAACGATTCTGCGCGACAACGGCGTCTTCGCCGGGCAGCTCACCGTCAGCAGCAGCGCCGGTTACTTCGGCCTGGCGAACAGCGCGGGCGTGAGCAAATTCGTCGGGGTCGGGGCCAACGCCGCTGGCGGGGCGGCGCTCTATCTGGCGGATGAAGCGGGAGCGAACAGTATCGTGTTGGAAGCGCAGAACGGTGCCGAGGCGCGCGTGAGCGTGGCGGGCACGGTGTCCGCCCGGGTCATTGAAATCACGGGAGGCAGCGATCTTTCTGAGAAGTTCGACATCAGCAGCGCGGAGGCAGCCATCGAGCCCGGCATGCTCGTCTGCATCGATCCGGAAAATCCAGGACGCTTGATCGCCAGCACGAGATCGTATGACCGGACGGTGGCTGGAGTGATCAGCGGCGCGGGCGGCGTGCTGCCCGGAATGCTCATGGGCCAGCGCGGCTCGGTCGCGGATGGCAAGCATCCGGTCGCGCTCACGGGCCGGGTGTATGCGTGGATGGACGCGGCGCACGGGGCGATCCAGCCGGGCGACCTGCTGACGACTTCTTCCACGCCCGGCCACGGCATGAAGGCAGGCGAAGCTGTGCGCTCGCACGGAGCGATCATTGGCAAGGCGATGACGGGCTTGAAGTCGGGCAAAGGCCTGGTGCTCGTGCTGGTGGCGTTGCAATGAACCGAAAGAGGGACCAATGAAGCCAAGACTGTTTTTCCTCTGTTTGCTGATGGCCGCGTTGTGCAACGTGGTGCCGGACGCCAGTGCCGGCGTCCGCTGGCGCGTCTCGGTGAAGGTCTTCACGGATGCCAATGGCAACCGGCCCGCCAATGCCTTCGACGCACGGATCCAGGGATTGATCGATGACTACAACGATCGCCTGAAGATCTTCGGTCGCGGGCTGCAACTTGAACTGACTGAGATCGTGGAGTTGGGTCCGGATCTCGACTTCTGGTTCAACCGCGAGGCGCGCAACAGCGCCAATCGCCAGGCGCTACAGGATTCGGCCACGTTGCGTCCCGACCTCTTTGCCTACCGCGCCAACAGCATTAACGTGTTCATCAACAATACGTCGTCCGGCGTCTGCTGCGGTGGGGGCAACGGACTCGTCTTCATGGGCGATCCTGGCGCGACGAGCAGCACGATGTTCCATGAGATCGGTCACTTCATGGGCCTGGCTCACACGCAGGGCGAAGGCTGCAATGGTTGCTGTCCTGACGCATTGGGTTGTTGCGATTCCCCGGGGGACGATCACGTGTCGGACACTATCGTGGATCTGGCTTGTTGGACGCAGGACGAGGTCTCTCAGAACAATTATTCGGTCACCTACACCAACGCCTCGGCGTCGCAACGCGGCCAGGTGGACAATGTCTGGTTCAACCTCATGTCCTACCACCAAAACGATCTGCCCGGACTGCGCCTGACGCAGGGCCAGATCGATCGCGCGGGCGGAGTGTCGAACGCGGATCGCGACAACATCGCGGCGAACTACTTTCGCTTTGTGCATCCCACGTCCGGCAACGACGTCAATTCCGGCCTCTCGCCGGCGTTGCCGATTCGCACCTGGGGTCAAGCCATCACTGCGGCCGGCACTAGCGACACCATCGCCTTTTCCGCCGGCACCTATACGCGCTCCAGCAGCAGTACCTATCGCATCACCAAAGCGTGCGTGCTGACTTCGCGCGGCGGTAACGTCCGCCTTCGACAAGTGGCGCCTTGATGGTGGCGGGAACTTTCGGTTGCTCCGAAAGCAAGGAACGTCTAAATGGTTTGGTTTACAAAAACCATGACCAGCCTCATCGCCTCCGCCGCTCCCGCCAACCGCCTCGTCACTTCCGAACAGGTCGCTGAAGTCGTGGCCAAGACCTGTCCCTCCGCCGCCTATCGCGGGAAGAAGGTTCTGCTCATTGTTCCCGATGGCACGCGCACCGCTCCGGTGGGTTTGCTGTTCAAGACGATTCACGCCGCCATCGGCGAGGTGACGAGCAGGCTGGATGTGATGATCGCGCTGGGCACGCATCAGCCGATGAGCGAGCCGGAGATTTGTGGGCGGCTGGAGATTTCACTCGATGAGAGAAAGTCAGCGTATCGACGGGTCGAGTTCATCAATCACGAGTGGGATAATCCCGCGGCGCTCAAGGAGGTCGGCATCATTTCCGCCGAGGAAATCGGGAAGCTCACCGACGGCTTGTTCGCGATGGATGTGCCGGTGGAGATCAACAAGCGCGTCTTTGACTACGACCAGATCATCATCATCGGCCCGGTGTTTCCGCATGAAGTCGTGGGCTTCTCCGGCGGGAACAAGTATCTGTTCCCCGGCGTCGGCGGCCCGCGCATCCTGAACTTCTTCCACTGGCTCGGAGCGATGGTGACGAACCCGATGATCATCGGGAACAAATGGACGCCGGTTCGCCGTGTCGTGGACGCCGCCGGTGCGCTGGTGACGGTTCCGAAACTTTGTTTTTGCATGGCGGTCGCGCCGGACAAATCGCTCGCCGGCCTCTTCGCCGGAACGCCCGAAGGCGCGTGGGACGCGGCGAGCGAACTGTCCCGTCAGCTTCACATCACCTACGTGGATCGTCCGTTCAAGCAAGTGCTCTCCTGCTGCCCGCCGATGTATGCGGACGTGTGGACCGGCGGCAAGGCGATGTACAAACTCGAGCCCGTGCTGGCGGACGGGGCGGAGCTCATCATCTACGCGCCGCACATTACGGAGGTCAGCGTCACACACGGGAAGACGCTGCTGGAGATCGGCTACCACTGTCGCGACTACTTCCACAAGCAGTGGGACAAGTTTAAGCATTACCCGTGGGGCGTCGTCGCGCACTCGACGCACGTTCGAGGGATCGGAACCTTCGAGAATGGCGTCGAGAAATGTCGCGTGCTGGTGACGCTCGCCACTGGCATTCCGGAGAGCGTCTGCAAGCAGATCAACCTCGGCTATCGCGATCCGAAGAGCATTCGGAAGGAGGATTTCCAGAATCGCGAGGATGAAGGCGTGCTCTTCGTTCCGAAAGCCGGCGAGATGCTCTACCACTTGAAGAACCCGCCGAAGTGGGCGGGCGGACGGTAGTGCGTTGGGGTATCGCGTCCATCAATACGAGTTGGGGAGTATTGGGCAGGCGGCGGTTCGTTGGCTGAGTTCGTTTCCGCGAACTTCGGCCGGCATTGCTTTGGTAAAAGGTGATCGAACGGGAGTTGAGTAATTCTTCCTTTGCTCGAGAGCGAGGAAAACTCCCTTGCCTTGCTGTCTCATTCTTTGTCACCAGAGGAAATCGGTCGTTCACTTTGGATAGGGCTGTTTCGCCTTTGCCCGAGCATCTCGCCTTGTACTCGCCCGTTTCTGGCTCACACATGGAGTTGAGAAGGAGCTTCCCATTGCTGGCACGGATTCGGCTGACCGTGTCGAATGAACGTGATGACGAAAATGAACAATCCTTCATCGACTCGAATTTGTTTTAGCGAAAGCAACTGGCGTGGCGCGATGCCAGTGTTAGGAAACTCTAACTTTCGGTTAAGGGATCTCTAATCGCTCGAAGCTACGTTCTCGATGCGGAAAACATTTCTGGTAGCGCAGCAAGCCGATCGAAGCCGAGCAAACAAAAAAACGTAATGAAGTCATCGAAGCAAAGAGAGTCTGGCGGAAGGCAACGGAAGCCGGTGGCGAGGCTGAACCGTTGGATGGGATTTGCCGTTGGGGTCGGGCTGCAGGCGTTGCTGGTTCAGCGTGTGCGCGGCGAGAACCATGTGGACTACAAGTATGAGGATTACTCCGAGGAGAGCGGACGCATCCATGTGCGGACGCATGGCGCGTTGTTTGAGATCGAAGCATCGTCGTCGGTCTCGGTTCATGGGGAGCTGGTGTTTGACGCGATCTCGGGCGCGACTCCGACGGGTGGTCCGCCGCCGGACGGCAGCAAGCGTGTGCCGCTGGCGACGATGGATGACAAGCGGAGGGCTGGCAACGTGCAGGTGCCGGTGCGCTGGGGCGGGCGGCACACCACGACGCCGCAGCTGGCCTACAGCCTGGAAGGGGACTATGAATCGGTGGGGCTTTCGCTGAATCACACGATTGATTTCAACGACAAGAACACGACGCTGGCGCTGGGCTTCGCGTACACCTATGACACGATCATGCCGGATTTCTGGTTCGGGGATAAGGAGTATAAGAACGGCGGGGACGTGTTGGTGGGCGTGACTCAGTTGCTCGGGCCGAAGACCGTTCTGACGGCGAACTTCACCATGGGCGCGGCCAACGGCTACATGAACGATCCGTATAAGGGCGTTCGTTTCGATGACTATCCGGATCCGAACACGCTCTTCCGTGAAAAGCGGCCTGGCTATCGCGACAAGCAGATTGGCTATTTCGCGCTGACCCAGTTTTTCACGCCGGTCAACGGCAGCGCGGAGCTGGCCTACCGGCTCTACCATGATTCCTACGGCATCATGAGCCACACGGTTTCGCTGAGCTGGTTTCAGAAGCTGGGCAAGCACGTGGTGGTGTCGCCCATGTTCCGGTTCGCGGATCAGTCGGAGGCGGACTTCTATGGCGTGCGTTTCCCGGGTGATGCGAGCCTGCCGCCGGATGATCCGTTCTATGTTCCGATTCCGGATCATTACTCCGCCGACTATCGCCTGTCCGCGATGCAGACGTTCACCTATGGCCTGAGCGCGACGTGGAAGATCAAGGATCGGGTGTCGCTGGACGTGGCTTACAAGCGCTACGACATGTTCGGCAAGGACAACGTGACGTCAAAGGACGCCTATCCGAACGCCAACGTATTCTCCGGAGGAGTGCGCGTATGGTTCTAGCCACCGACACGATCTTTAAGCGCATCAGCGACTCGGTCAAGGAACTGACCGCCGAGGGCGCGCGGAAGTTTGGATTCCGCGCCATGGGCACTTGGTGTGAGGTCACGATGGTGGCGGAGTCACGTGTTGCGGCGGAGCAGTTCAAGCTGGCGTCCATCCGGTGGGTGGCGGAGTTCGAGGCGAAGTATTCCCGGTTTCTGCCGGACAGCATCGTCAGCCGCATCAATCAGAATGCCGGCGTGGCGTGGACCGAGATTGATGAGGAGACGGAGCGGTTCTTCACGTTGTGCCAGGAGCTGTATTTCATTACACGCGGTGCGTTTGATCCGACGGCCCTGCCGTTGATCCGGCTCTGGGATTGGAAGGCGACGCCTCCGGTGATTCCCGCCGAGGCGGCGATTGCGGAGGCGCGGCAGTTGGTGGGCTTGCGCCAGGTGCAACGCCGCCAGGGCGCGGTCTTTCTCCCGCGCGCCGGGATGTGCATCGACTTCGGCGGCATCGGCAAGGAGTACGCGGTGGATCGCGTGACCGAGCTGGCGGCCGAGCATGGGATTAAGAATGCGCTGATTGATTTTGGTCAGGACGTTCGCGTGCTCGGTCAGGCGCCGGGCAAGCCGGCGTGGCACATCGGCCTCGAAGATCCGAATGCGCCCGGCAAGTGCTGGACGGGCGTTGCGGTGCGCGACATGGCGGTGGCGACCTCGGGCGATTACCTTCGTTGCTTCCAGAGCAACGGGCGGCGCTACGGGCACATTCTCGATCCGCGCACGGGCCGGCCGGTGGACAATGGTTGCCGCGCGGTTTCTGTCCTCGCACCGAGCTGCACCATTGCCGGAGTGCTTTCGACCACGGCATTTATTTTAGGGCCATCGGAGGGCCTGAACCTCATCAACACTTATGCGGGTGCTGAGGGGTGCATTCTAACTGACAACGCACGTCATCAAACCAGGAAGTTCCATGAATACCTCACTCGTTAAAAAATCAGTTCACGCCGGCATGCTCGCATTGTGCCTCGCCGCCACGACCGCGTTCGCAGCGGACAAGGGGTTCAAAGTCGGCGACACATTCCCTGAGCTCTCCGAATTCCAGCTCGAAGGCAAGCTGCCGGGCTCGCTCAAGGGTAAGGTCGTCATCGTCGATTTTTGGGCGTCATGGTGCGGCCCGTGCAAAGACTCGTTCCCGGTCATGGAAGAGCTGCAGGCCAAGTATGGGAACAAGGGGCTGGTTGTTCTCGCGGTAAATCTCGATGAAGACCGCCCGACGATGGAGGACTTCCTCAAGAAGCATCCCGTCACGTTCACCGTCGTTCGCGATGCGGCCAAGAAGCTCGTCGGCAAGGCGAACATCAAGTCGATGCCGACTTCGTTCGTGGTGAGCCCTGACGGCAAAGTGGTTTCCGTGCACAAGGGCTTCCATGGGTCGGAGACGCAGAAGCAATATGTGAAGGAAGTGGAAGACCTGATCGGTACTGCGGTCGTCGCCAAGGAATAATGAAACCGAAACTTCTTCTCCTGGCGGCCGTCGGTGGCCTGGCGTTGACCTCCGGCTGCGCGAGCGTGAAACCGTGGGAGCGCAGCGCCCTGGCGGACTACACGATGCGCGCGGATCGCGAACCGCTGTCGAATGCCTTTTCTGAACACATGTGGTTTTCGCGCGAGGCCGCGTCCGGTGGTCGCGGAGTCGGTGGTGGTGGTTGCGGTTGTAACTGAGTTGTTGTCCGAGTCGTCACTGAAGTGCCTGTCGTATGAAAAAGGATAAATTCCAATGGTTGAATCGTGTCGTGTGCGGAGCCGCTCTGGCCTTCACGATCATGGGTGGAACCGTGCGCGCCGATGAACCGGGGCCGTTTACGGTGAGCCCGCGGGTTTACCAGAGCAACGGTGTGCAGACGGTCTCGGTTGCGTTTGGCGTTCCCACCAACCACATCCTGTACGCGGAGAAGATCTCGTTTGAACTGACCACCTCAGACAGCTCGAATGCCGCTCCATCCTTTGCCCTGCCCGAGCCCGTCGTGGTGAAGGACAAGTTCAGCGGCAAGGATAAGAAAGTGTTTCGCACGTCGTTTGAAGCGACGGGAACGCTGACCGTCGCGGCGAGGGAAAAGGCCACGCTGACGGTGCATTATCAAGGTTGCGATGATGCCAATTGTTTCTTCCCGGAGGAGTTGAAATTCGCAATCTCCCCGGACGGCACCGTCGCGGCGATTCGTGCAGAGGAAGATCTAACCGCGACATCTACCGCCTCGGCGGCGGAATGGCGCAAGCTGGCGGCGGGCTTCACGGTCAGCGCGCGCGGCAGCGGCTTTTTGCAGGAGAAGGAATTTCTCGCGTTCCTCGACAAGTCCAAGTCCGGACAAGTGGAGTCGCAAGCACTCCCGTCGGGCGGCGGATTCTGGGGGCTGGTCCTGACCTTTGGCCTCATCGTGCTCGGCGGTGCCGCGCTGAACCTGACGCCGTGCGTGCTGCCCATGATTCCGATCAACATCGCGATCATCGGCGCGGGCGCACAAGCGGGATCCAAGAAGCGCGGCTTCGCGCTCGGCGCGACCTACGCGGCGGGCATGGCGCTGGCCTATGGCATTCTCGGTTTGGTCGTTGTTCTGACTGGATCAAAGTTCGGCACGTTGAATTCCTCCCCGTGGTTCAATCTTGGCATTGCTGTGGTGTTCGTGGTTCTGGCGCTCGGCATGTTTGATGTGCTGGCCATCGATCTGTCGCGCTTTCAAGGCCAGGGCTCCAGCGGTGGCGCATCCTCCAAGAGCAAATTCCTGGCGGCCTATTCCATGGGCACCGTGGCGGCGTTGCTGGCCGGTGCGTGCGTGGCGCCGGTGGTCATCTCCGTCCTGCTGCAGGCGACGACACTCTACAATCAAGGAGTGATCATCGGCTTGTTCCTGCCGTTCGTGCTCGGTCTTGGAATGGGGTTGCCCTGGCCGTTTGCGGGAGCGGGTCTGTCGTTTCTGCCCAAGCCGGGCCGCTGGATGGCGCGCGTCAAATACGGGTTCGGCGCGTTCATCGTGTTGTTCGCCCTCTACTACGGCAACATTGCGCTGAGCCTCTTCCGCTCCTCCGGTGATGCGATGGTCGCGTCGGCCAAGGGCAATTCGTCGGTCGCCGAAGTATCCAATGCGTTCGCCGAACAACTGTCCAAGGGCCTCGCGGAAGCGCGTGTCTCGGGCCAGCCGGTGTTCATCGATTTCTGGGCGAGCTGGTGCAAGAACTGTTCGGCCATGGAGCACAGCACCTTTGAAGCGCCCGCCGTCAAGCAGCGCCTCGCGGGTTTCCACCAGGTGCGCCTGCAGGCGGAGCGCCCGAACCAGACCCCCGCCAAAGAAGTGCTCGATTATTTCAACGTCCTCGGCCTCCCCTCCTTCGTCATCCTGACCCCCAACGGAAC
>CAMCCU010000054.1 GCA_945872975.1 Pedosphaera parvula Ellin514 | reverse complement strand
GCCCGGCGTCCAGCAGGAGCTTTGCCGCCGCCAAGAAGGTCGAGTGCCCTTTCCACGAGCGCAGGACGGAAACCATACCAATAACAGGAAGCCTAGGACGGTGGCTTAACTCGGGTAACTCCATCCGCGGGCCATCTGGAGAGAACCGTTGCACATCAATTCCGGTGGCCACGGTGGAAACGCCTTCGGGCTGCAAGGCGAAGGCCGCGCGCAAATGTCCTGTAATCTTGTCGCTGGTGGTGAGCACATGGTCTGCGAAGGTCGTGAAAGCGTGACGGCTGATCCAGCGGTTTGGATAATCCACATCAATGTGCCGTGAACGGATCAGCAAAGGCACCCGGGCCAGCCGTGCCGCCAAACCCACAACCCAACCGTCCCGCGAACTATGAGTATTCACGATCTGGGCCCGAATCGAACGCAACCAGCAGGCCAAGCGCACGGCGGTGAAGGGATATTGGCACTTCACGACTGAAAGCGGCACCACAGCCATGCCTGCCGCGCTTGCTCGCAGGTTGAGCTGCGCCGTCGGCGGGGCAAGCAACCACACCGGACAGCCGCGCCGCTGGAAGCCCGCTAACTCTGCAAGCACCCGATGTTCCTGGCCGCCCCAGCCCAGCGAGCATTCGGAATGCACGATGCGCCAGCATGAGGAAGGGCGGCGTTCTAGCGGCATGGTTTGGAAAGCTTGGACGAGTCACCCGCACCGCCGAGGCGTTCGGTCATCGCATCGGCACGAGCTTAGTTCTGAAACCGTTTCAGCCACAAGCGTTCATGTGCTGTAACGCTAGGCTGACAGGCTGACTTGAATCGCCCACTGCCTTCGTGACAAGCTGCCGCCGGCATGGTCGCCAACGTCACCCAAAAACCTCCCCGCCACATCGGCGCGTTCCTCTTTCGCCAAATCGGGGATGTGCTGCTGCTGACTCCGGCCTTGGCCGCGTTGCGCGCCCACTACCCGCAGGCCCGCATCACGGCGGTGGTGAATGATTTCACTGCCCCCATGCTGGAAAATAGCCCTGACTTGGACCAAGTGTGGACGTATCAGCGCAAGGGGGGGGGCAGTGGGTTTTGGCTGCGGCTGCGCAGCGAATTGGCACTGGCGCGGCGGGTGCGCCGGGCTGGCTTTGACTTGACCCTCGACTTCACCAGTGGTGATCGCTCGGCTATCTATTCACTGCTTTCCGGGGCGTGCCAGCGGCTGACGCACGCGAAGGTGCGTGGTCCGTTTCGGCCCCAGTATTGGGCTTATACCGACCGGGTGATCCGGTCTGAAGTCGTAATGCATCAGGTGCGGCTGCATCTGGATTTATTGCGCCCGCTCAGCATCACGGTGGCCGAGCCAAAGCTGGTGCTGCGGTTGACCGAGGCCGAGCGCGCTTGGGCGCGTCAGCAGCGTTCCACGCCAGCGCGGCCCGTGGTGGTGGCCCATCTCGTGGCAAACTGGCTGTTCAAGTGCTGGGACGACGCCAAGGCGGCGCAAGTCATTGACTGGCTACAACGGGAACAAGAGGCAGAGGTTTGGTTCACCTGCGGGCCGGCACCGGCGGAGCTGGCCCGTGCGCGGGCGATTCTGGCGCTGTGTCAAACCCAGCCGCGCATCTGGCTGGGGAACCTCACGCTGCGGCAACTGGCCGCGCTCATCGGCGAGGCGGACGCGTTTCTGGGCGTGGACACCGCCCCGATGCACATGGCGGCGGCGCTGGGCACGCCCTTGGTGGCGCTGTTTGGGCCCACCTTGCCCGCCATTTGGAAGCCGTGGGCGGCGCAGAGCGTGGTGCTGCGGGGGGAGTGCCCGTGTGAGCGTGGTGGCCAGCGGTGCGACTGGTCTGGCGTGCGGGCCTGCTTGCAAGCCACTACGTGCGACGCGGTGCAGACGGAACTTGCGCGGATGCTGGAGGGCTGCCGTGCGCCCGAAAATTCGGTTGTTTCCTCGGAGACCCACTCCTAGGCTCTCCAATATGGGTTGGCGCAGAATTTGGAACAGGTGGCGGCGCAAGGCGCGGATGCGCGCCCTCCTGCCGTCCATTCACAACTATGAGCGGATGGAGGGGTTTCTCTCGCCTTTGGAGGCGTCGCACCTCTGTTTCTTCGCCTCACTGTTGCCACCTTCAGCCGTCGTCGTTGAAATCGGAAGCTGGAAGGGAAAGAGCACTTACTGTCTGGCGCAAGGGCTGAAACACGGCGTCATTTACGCGGTGGATCCTTTCGACGCCTCCGGCTCGGGCGAAGACTCGATGACCTATGAGCAACGGCGCGGACAGGATCCCCTAGTCGAGCAGTTCAAGCGCAATCTGGGACCGCACATCCAGTCCGGCCAAGTAGTGCCATGTGTGGGGCCGTCGCGGGATTTTGTGGCCAAGTTCCCGAAGATTAATCTGTTGTTCATCGACGGGGATCACAGCGTTGAGGGCTGTCGGTTTGACTTTCAAAACTTCGCGCCTCAGCTCGCGGTGGGCGGGTATCTGCTCTTTCACGATTACCGCCGATGGAAGCCGGAAACCGGCCCGACGCATGTGGTGCAGCAGCATGTGATGCCATCAGGACAGTTTAAATGGGTGGGAGCCTTTGACACGTTGTGGGTGGGCCAAAAGACAGGCGCTTGATGAACCAGAACAAGGTCTCCGTCCGCTGTCTGTTGCTCGCCGCCTATTTTGGCCCGCTCCCGGATTTCATCCCCTTTTGGGCCAAGAGTTGCCTCCCCAACCGCGCTAACTTCAAGTGGCTGCTCTACACGGACCAAGTGCGCGAACGCACGGAACTGAATTCCGCCGTCGAGTTGATCCCCTACTCACTGGCTCAGATGCGGGCGGAACTTTCCGCCCTGCTGGGCCAACTGATCCCGGAATGCACCACGCGTAAAGTTTGTGACCTGCGTATGCTGCTTTACCGCCTCCGCAAAGCCCCCGACCGCCTCGGCGACTGGGATTTTTTTGGCTACGTGGATGTAGACATGGTCTACGGGAATCTGCTGGCTGCATTGCCTGACGACCTGCCCCGCTACACCGTGGTGGGGGCACACCCCAACCGGCCCACCGGCCCCTTTACGCTCATCCGCGCGGATTGTGCGGACGCGATGCTTGCGATACCCAAGCTCCGGAACGCCATGGCGCGCGCGGAATACCTCAACTTCGACGAAAGTCCGGACTTGGCGGCGGGCTTGGCCGCAAAAGGCCCGGCTTGGCTGTCAGCAGACCGGCTCCAACCCTCGCGCAACGGAGTGCTGCGCAAGGAACTCTGTTTCGGTGACTGGAATCAGGGCGTGTTGACCGTAAGCGATGGCACACGCACCGAGCCGGCCGGCTTTTTCCACTGCGGCAAGCTGAAAGGCCGCCGCACCTTCCGCATCCATCGGGCGGCTGCGGCGCGGGACCGATGGGTGATCAGTCGTGACGGCATTTACTGCCCGACCCACCCGCCCTTCCGGCTGGGGCTGCGGCGCTGGCTGCGCACTTTCATTTCTCAACATGAGCGTCCCCAAACTTACTGACCGCCAACCCGGCCTGCGTGGCCTGCTGCGCGATGTCTGGTTGAAGAATTTCCTCCGGATGATCCCCTACCAATATCGGTCCAGGAGTGG
This sequence comes from Pedosphaera parvula Ellin514, assembly GCA_945872975.1. GTDB lineage: Bacteria > Verrucomicrobiota > Verrucomicrobiia > Limisphaerales > JADJPG01 > JADJPG01. Next base: position 13,570 of record CAMCCU010000054.1, on the reverse strand, counting down.
CTTGACCATTCCCTGCCAGCGCCGTTACGAGGTGACGATGTGTCAGGCGATGTTTGAGGCGGACAACTACCGGCTTCGAGAAATCGCCCGACCCGTTCGCACTGTTTTGGACGTGGGAGCCAACTTCGGTGTCTTCACCTTTGCCGCAGCCGACCGGTTTGCGGGCGAGGTCAAACGCATCTTTGCCGTCGAGCCCTTCGACCCCAACCACCGGCGGATCCAGTCCGTGGCCCACGCTAATGCTCTCGATCAAGTGGTTGCGGCGGTAAATGCGGCGGTAAATGCGGCGGTGAGCAACCAGCCAGGACTTGGCGAGTTGCGCCTTAGCCAAGGTGCCCACTACGGCCACTCGCTGGAAGTCCTTAAAAACCCGATCGCCAAGGGCCTCCAACCGGTGGAACTGACCACTTTGGATGCGCTGCGGCAGCGGTTTGGTCTGGGTCGGATTGACTTGTTGAAGCTCGACGTTGAGGGATCGGAGCTTGCCGCCTTGGATGGCGGGTTGGAAACCCTTCAGGCGACGCGGACTTTGATCGTTGAGGCTCACAAAGGCTTCTGCGGCCTGCGCGATCTGCTGCCCAGACTCCAGCCATTTGGATTTGTTCTGAAAACGGATGGCCTGCCCGCTGGCGCGGAACACGGTGACTTCACGTTCGTTCAGACCACTTGGCGCAATGCCTGAGCCGGGTTTCCTCACATGAGCGATACCACCTCCCCTGCCAATTGGGCCACGTCACTGACCGACGGCCGCCTCACACCACGTTATGCCTGGCGTCAGCCCCTGAAGGCCGCGCGCCAATGGCTGGCGCAAGCGCGCTTCGGACGCGACGAGCTGTCCCGAGATTTGCGCGTGGTGCCCAAGGAAGTGGCGGAGGTGTTGGAGCGGCTCGCGGAATCCCCGCAGGGAAAGAAGGATGACAACCTCTACTCCTACGGGGGCCATTTGCAGAGCCAGCGGGTCGCGGCTCTGGCCGAGCTTGCCGTAAGCCTGCATCCGGGCGACATCGTCGAAATCGGGGTCAACCGTGGCTTCACCACGATGCTCCTCGCACCGATTGCCGCGCGGCATGGTCGCAAAGTCATTGCAGTTGATCCTTGGATAGCCGGCACCCAGAATTGTCAGGGATTCGAATTCGAAGAGTTTATGAGAAACACCGCGCCATGGCGTGATGCCGTGGAGATTTGGAAGATGTCCTCGTTCGCACCGGAGGCATTTGATCGTATGGGGGGAAGACCGCTCGCGTTCGCCTTTGTGGACGGGTTGCACACCTTCGATGCCTGCATGTCCGACTTTCGCCTGGTTGGCCATGCTGCCGGCCTGATCGCCGCCGATGACGTGCGCTACAACCGCGAGGTGGCGCTTGCACTTCGGATCAGCGCGCGGCGGCTGGCGCGGCGGGCTTTCCACCTGCCGACCATGCGTGAAGGATACCTGCTCCCATGTTGATGAAGCCGCGAAACTTCCTCAACGCGCTGCTATCGCGCTGGGGCTACAAGGTGGTCAAATTCAAGCTGGGCCGGCCCAACGCGATTAGTTGGCTCGACGATGTTCGCACGCTGCTGCCGGCTGATTCGCCCGTCACGATTCTCGATATTGGCGCCAATCGAGGTCAATCGGCAGAATCCTACCACGCGCTCTTTCCGCAAGCGCGCATCCTCTCCAGTGAGCCTGACCCGGAAGCGTTTCGTGCATTGGCCGATGTGGTTGCCCGTCTGCCGAAAGCCCAAGCTTTCCAACTCGCCTTCGGAGAGTCGCGGGGGACCGCTTCGTTCAATCGCTTCCAAAGTTCGCAGACGAATTCGTTCCTTGCCTTCGATTCCCGCTATCGCACCGAAACGTCATCCGCCGTGGTCAAAGTCACGGTGGAAACGCTGGACAGCTTCTGCGGCCAATTGAAGATTCAGCAGATCGACCTGCTAAAGATCGACACCCAAGGCTACGACCTGAAGGTGCTTCGGGGGGGTGGTGGTTTACTCGGGCGTAAGGCAATCAAGCTGGTGCTCACAGAATTGTTGTTTTCCCCACAATATTTGGAACAGCCATGCTTCGCCGAATTCGACACATTTCTCAGGAGCTATGGATATCGTTTGCTTGGCTTTTACGGCCAGTCCCAAAAAGGCGGCCAGTTGAATTCTTGCGACGCCTGCTGGGTAGCGTGACAGCACCACCGCAAGCCGCTAGCCTTGTCGGCACAGAGAGTTATTGAATGAAACTAACGCGATTGTTGCATGATGCGCGACTCGTCTGGGACCGCTGGACAGGTCGCCGGCTGGTGCATTGTGAAGGTGCCGACTGCTCCAATGTCACCATTACCGGACAAGTTCAGGCAGCCGGCCGGGCGGCCGTCCCGCGCCCGGCCCAAGCGAGCTTTGAGGGCCGCGCCCACTGCGACCATGAGATCACCTGGCCCGCCGCCGCGTGCTACCGGCTGCGCGATGTCAGCGTGGTGGGCGGCGACGGCCAAATTTTCCTGCCCGATGGACGGCTGTTCAGCGTTTGTCCGTGGGTTCGAAAGATGTGGGATTGGAAAATCCGGCGGCCCATTCATCTGGGAGCGCGCTGTCTGTCTGGCAGTTATTTCCATTTGTTGGGCCGCAACCATGAGAACCACGGGCATTTTCTCTTCCAATACTTGCCGCGGCTGATCGGAGCGGAACCGTTTTTGAGCCGTGACTTCAAGGTGCTGATCGCGCCCGGGCACCGCCCGTGGCAAGAACATTACCTTAAGCTGCTGGGCTATGGTCCGGAACGAATCGTTGAGACCTCGCAGGGCACGGTGCAAGTGCTCGACCTGCTCTACGTGCCGTTGCTGTCCGGCTCCACGCCCTTGGGAGATCCCAGCATAATGTCGGAACTGTTCCGGCGGCTACAGGCGGGTGCCCAGCGGCTTGTGCCCGAGGTTGGTGAACCGCCGGAGAAGGGCATGGCAGTCTTCATTTCGCGGCGCGATGCCCCCGACCGCAAGCTGGTCAACGAGCCGGAGCTGCTTGAGTTGGCACGCCGACACTTCCGCCAGGTCGAGCTGCTGGTGTTGTCCGGGATGAGCTTTGAAGCGCAACTCCGGGCCTTTGCGCGCGCCGAGTTTATCGTCGGCGAGCCTGGCATGGGACTGTCGAACTTTGCCTTCTTTCGCAACCGGCACCTGCTGTGCATGGAGTCGGACGACATCGCGAAAACGCCCGGCTGGGAGATCGCCTATGTCCTACTGGCGGAACTGGCCGGCAATACCAGCACCATCGTCTATTCAGGCAGCCCGCGGCAGACCAATCGAGACTGGACTTACCCGGCAGCAAAGTTCGGACGGGAACTCAAGCGGCTGCGGGAGCTGTCGCCGCCGTGAAGCCGGCTTGCCGCACGAGGTCGTCCCGGACGAGGAAGCGGGTCAACCCCGTGAAAGCAATGGTGCTGTAACCGCACTGGGCGCAGAAGCGTTCGATCTTGGTGGGGGCTGTGCTGATCGCATCTTCCACCCCAAGCATCAGTGGGCGATGCCGCGACCAGTCGTTCGATTTGAGCACCTCCAAGTCGTGCCCCTCACAATCCACATTCAGGAACTCGACGGGATCTGCCGGACGATACTCGTCCAGAATGGAGGCGAGTGTGCGGGTCGGCACCTGGACGGCCGTCATGCCCTTGGAAAGCGTTGGTGGAGCAACGACGACGTAGTTTCCCGATCCAAAGGGATCGTGCTGCGGACGGCTCACGAAATAGAGCGGTGCGGTGCTGGTAGAAACAGCCGTGCATAAACTCACGTCGCGTGGACGCCACTTTTTGAAGGCCGATACGGCGTGGGGCGAGACGTCTATGTTGATGCCCCGCCAGCCGCGCAACGTGAGCCGCCAAGTCGAGGAACACCGAAAGGGGTGGTTGGCCCCCACGTCCACGTAAAAGCCGGGACTGGGAATGCGAAAAGCCTTCAGCAAGCCTTCCAGCACCAAGTCCTCGCCGGTCACGGAGAAGGAAGGTTTAACAAACTGGAAATATTCGCGGGGAACCTTTAGAAAGGGGGCCGCGATAAATGAACCTAGCCGCTTACGAATATTCATTGCCGAGTTTTGATCAAGAATTGGAACTCTCGGGCGCGTCTCGGACAAAGGCAAGTTGGATGTGCGAAGCGTCCCGCTGGTCTGTTGCCGCTCCTCCCGCACATCTTGGAAAGCGCCCACGCCATGCTCGATAAGAAGGTCTTTGGCCTCAATAAGAAAGGCATCGGCAACCGGCTCGAGGCCTTCGCGTTGGCGTTCGCGATCCATCGTCGTTACGGCCACACCGTCGTGCTGGACTGGCCGGAGTTTGATCTGTTGCGCATCGAGGGAAGCGAACGTGGAACCTGCTGGTTTTGGCCGCGGAGGTTCGGGCACCGACTGTATCGGGTGGAAGATTTTTCGGACGAACTGGCCCGCCACCGCTGGGTCATTCTGAAGACGATGGGCCGGACGCATCCGCTGACCACACCTTACTATCTTGAAGCGGCCCGTTGCCTCCGATTGCACCGCCTCGCCGCGCAAAAGCTCAAGGATTTCCTGGCCCAAAATGCGCCAGCAGGCTTGATTGGAGTGCACCTTCGGCGCGGGGACATTGCCGAGGCTAGCGATACGGTTTACGACCTCTCATCCGGGCGATACCAAGCGGTGCCGCTTTGGTGGTATGAGTCAACCATGACACGGCTGACTGAGGCTTTTCCCGGCGTTCGTTTCCTGCTCTGTAGCAACGCCGATTCCGCCACGCTGGACGGGCTGCGGGGGCGGTTTTCGATCGTGACAACCGAGGGTTTGGGGCTGCTCCCGCCGGCGGGGAACATACACGGCAGCCGCACCCATCCGGCGGTGGATTTGTTCGCCCTCGCCTGTTGTGCCATCGTGGTCGGGCAGCCGTTCTCCAGCTACACCCACTGGGCGGCCGGCGTGCTCCGGACCGCTTGGTCGCACCGTGACCACACGTTGCTCCTGGCCCCGAACGGTGTTAGTCACGACTGTTATGCGTGCGTGTCCCCAGCTTACGAAGGGCCGACCTTTTCCCAGGCGCTGCATTGGACCGGCCTGGCGCAACAGCCGGGGCAGCGCTTCGAGATGCCCGCTGATTTCAGCAAACTCGCTCCCCGAATCGAAACTGCGTGGCTCCCCGAATGGTGAATCTGTCCTCCCAGCCAGCCAGCGACAGCGGCGTGACTCTGCTGTTGACGCCCGACTTCCCGCCTTGGGATGGCGGCGTCGCCGTGTGGGCGGAAAAGCTGGCGCAATTCCTCACGCGGCAAGACCGGCGCGTCGTCGTGGCCGCCCCGCAGCAGCTCGCGCAGGATGCGGCGTTTGACGCGCGACAACCTTACCCGGTGGTGCGTCTGCGCAGCTTTAAGGATCGTTACCTCAAATACCTCAGTGCTCACTTCACCGTGCGCCGGTTGGCGCAAGCCCATCGGCCCGCGCACATCCTGGCGCTGACGTGGCATCCCTTTGCCAATGCCGCCCTCCGCTGGGCACCAGCCGTGCCATTGACGCTCATCGCGCATGGCAACGACTTCATGGAGTCGCGTTGGCAGCGCCCGTTCTGGCGGCGGCGAATGAGCCGGGCGTTCGCGGGCGCGCGGCGCGTTATCGCTGTAAGTGGCGAGACGGAACGGGCGCTGGCCCGGCTCCTGCCGGGGTTGGCGGCGAAGACGACGGTCCTGTTTCCCGGAGTGGATCCGGAGGAGTTCCCTTGCACCGAGCGACCGTCACCGGGGCCGCCGGTGTTGCTGACCTTGGGTCGGGTCGTGCAGCGCAAAGGGCAGGACCGGGTCATCCAGGCGTTGCCTGTGATTCTCAGAGAGTTTCCCGAGGTCGAGTATTGGATTGCGGGTCGCGGTTCGGACGTGCCGCGATTGCAGGCGCTAGCCCGGGAGCTGGGACTGGAGCGTCAAGTGCGGTTCTTGGGCTTTGTGCCGGCAGAGGAACGCATCCACCTCTACCAGCGCTGCACAGTCTATCTGATGCCCTCCCGCACCATCGGCGAGCGCGGTGATTTCGAAGGCTTTGGCATCACCTATCTGGAAGCCAACGCCTGTGGTCGGCCGGTCATCGGGGGACGCTCGGGCGGTGTGACAGACGCCGTGCTGGATGGCGAAACCGGCTTCTTAGTGGATCCAGAATCGCCGGATGAAATCGCCGCACGCACGCTCGAATTACTCCGCGACTCGACGCTGGCAGCACGACTCGGAGCACAGGGGCGCGCGCGCGTAGAACGCGAGATGAACTGGGATGTGGCCACGCGTCGGCTGCTGGAGTTGATGGCATCGTGAACACCGTGACTGCCCCTCTCCGCGTGGCGCTGGTCACACATTCGCTGGACCGCGGCGGCTCGCCCATCAGCCTGTGGAACCTCGCCCGGCGGCTGCCGGATTGCCACCGCGTGGTCGTCAGCGAAAAGGACGGCGTGGTGCGGGAGCGGTTCGAGCAAGCGGGGATGGCCGTGCGGCTGGAGCCGCGCGGCGGGCTGCTGGAAACGGGCTTGCTCTGGCGGTTCGTGCGCCTATTCCGCACGGAAGGCATCCAGCTCGTCCACCTGAACACGCTCACCTCTTACTTCAAATATCCGGCGCTGGCCGCGCGGCTCCTGGGCATCCCCGTGGTGTGGTTCATCCGCGAGGACGTGCGCGAGCCGCGGTGCCGCAAGCTGCTGCTGTGGATCAAGCTGCTGGCCACACGCATTGTGCCGGTCTCGGCCGAGATTGCGCGGAATCTCTATCCCAGCGGCTGCCCGGCCAAGGTGCGCGTCATCCTCAACGGCATCGAACCGGCACCCGCCGGCGTGGCCAGCGGAGCGCTCCGCCGCCAGTTGGGTGTGCCAGCAGGCGAACCGCTCGTCGGCTGTGTCGCCGCGCTGGAGCCGCGCAAGGGCGTGGGAGACTTGGTGGCGGCGCTGGCGCAGTTGCACGGGGGAGGATTGCGCTTGCACGGGGTTTGCCTCGGGCAGGATCGCAGCACCAGCCAGCTCCATCGGCGGCGGCTGGAGCAGCAGGCGACGGAGGCTGGCATCCGTGATCGTTTCCACCTGCTCGGCGACCACCCAAATCCGCTGGAGGTGTATCCCGAATTCGATGTGTTTGTCCTGCCGGCCCACTGGGAAGGCTGCGCCAGGACGTTGCTGGAGGCGATGCTGCATGGCCGCCCCATCGTGACAACCGACGGCGGGGGCAATCCCGAGGTGATTCGGCATGGGGAGACTGGCCTCGTCGTCCCGGTGGGCAATCGCGCGGAACTGGCGGAGGCGGTCCGAACCTTGGTGATGAATCGCCCGCTGGCGCTGCAATTGGGAACGGCGGCGCGAGCAGACCTGGAGCGACGCTTCACGTTGGATCAGCACGTAGCCGCAGTCAGAGCAGCCTACATGGAAGCGATGAACGACCGGCCGCGCAGAGTGCGGCTTTGACTGGAGTTCGAGCACATGGTTGACTCTGCCCCGCATGAGCTTGGCCAAAGAGTTGCGAAAACTGGCGGATCGAATCGAAGGCACCGGGCTGTTCAAGGCCCGGAAGATGGGCATTGCCCTCAAACACCTCGCGCTGTTCGAGCGGGTCCGGGCACTGAGCGAAATCAACACGGTTTTCGACGTCGGCGCCAACTGCGGTCATTTCTCCAGCGCTGCCGCCAAGTGTTTTCCGGCGACGGCAGTCTACACCTTCGAGCCGCTGACGGTCTGCCAAGCTGACTTGCACGAAGTCCAACGGCGCTTGGCGACTCCGTGGGAACCGTTGAAATGTTTGAGAATGACTACTCACCCTCCAGCAGCTTGTTGCCAATGACGGATAGGACCAAACAGCTTTGGCCAAAGACCAAGAATGAGAAGCGAATCTCTGTGGCGGTCGACACGCTGGACAACGTGACGCGTAGGCTTGGCGTCAAAGGGCCAGCGTTTCTCAAACTTGACGTTCAGGGTTTTGAATTGCGGGTGCTTAACGGTGCGACCACCACGTTGCGCGATACCGAAATTGCGATGATGGAGGTCCAGTTCGATAACCTTTACGAAGGCCAAGCCAATTTAAAACACTAGTGAATTTCATGGCGGAACACAGCTTTCGTTTCCTGGAATTCGCCGCCGAACGCCGTTGGCCACCCCTTAATCAAGTCATCTATGCCGATGCCGTATTCGTGAAACGGGGTTTGCAATTCAGCAGTTGAGCGGCCACCTGTTAACCACTCATCCTACGACGAAAGCTCGGGTGCGATTTAAGTTGGCAGCACTTCCAAGTGCGTGATCAGACAGTTAAACAGCTCGCGCAACTGTCCGGTTCCAAGCCAAACTAACGCCCATACCAAACATTGCGGCTCTTGAAGTCCCGGAGTTTGAAGCCCAACCGGGCAAGTAGAGTGTTGGATTCGGCGAGTTCTGCGGGCGAATGGAACTCGATCACCACGTGCTGAGTTCGGCGCAGGACTTCTACCCCGCCCGCCAAAGCTAAGTGGCCGCTGCCTTCAATGTCCATCTTCAGCAAGAAAACCGGTGCCGTAGGCCGATCCTGCAGGCACACATCGAGTGTGGTGGTCACGAATTTGCGCGCCTGATGGCCTGCTCCTTCCGTGCTGATTCGGTTCCCGCCGCACAGCGGGTCGTCAAACCGGCATTCCTGAGGAAGGCCCTCCCGATCCGCGAGGAGGACGCTGAAGGGTTGATACGCCTTGGACAACGAGCCGAGCCGAGCCACCGTGAACTCATGGGCCTCGTGCATCATGTCGAAGCCTAGCACGCGGGTCGTGGGATTCAGATGCAACCACCAACGCACGGTGATGCCCACGTTGATCCCGCAGTCAATGATCACGGGAGCGGACTGGACGCTCAGGGCAGCTTCGAATTGCTGGTCGCGAATTTCACCGATTACGAAGTTGTCGTGTAGGCTATGCACCTCGGTCAGGGTTCCAATGGTGCCAAAGGGTGGCACCTGGACGGGAAACGGCACTCTGCCCATGCGTTTGCAGAGGGAAAGATACGTGCCGTGAGAGCCGATGTGGCGAGCGAATCGTGACAACATAGATGGGGATGGGTAACCGCGTGCCGAAGAACCTCCAGAGCAAAATCACCGCTGCATCCACCGCCGGTGCAACTCGCTCCAGCGGACGAGGAACGCATGATGGGCCGAGTCGCGTTGGATCCAAATTTTGTTGCGGCTGGTGGCGACGTCGCAGGCCAGCGCTGGAAACTCACCGCAGCGCTTGCTCCGGGCGCAATAGTCAGGATAGCCGGCATTCTGTGTGCCGATGGGCACGTAACATCGGCCCGCCAGCAATTCGCTGATGGCTCCGGCCTCGTGGTCAGCCTCGACATGGAGGCAGGGAATTCGCTCCGGGGCCAGCCAGTCTCCCAACCCGTGCAGCGCTTGCAAGTCCTGACCTTCCGCGTCCACCTTCAAGAAATCCACGCGCGGAAAGCCAGCTTCCTTCAGGAGTGCCGCCAATGGACGTTGTTGCACGTCAATCACCTGCCGGCCCGGCGACTCATCCGCGAGCACATGATATGTAGCACCGGAGTCGGATTGCGTTTCAAATCGGCATCGCCCTTCCTGAGCGGCGGCGGCGCACTCAAACACGAAGGCCCGATCGGTAAACCCGTTGGCCGTCAGGCTGGTGCGAATGCCGGCGGCACAACTGGGATGCGGCTCAACAAAACAGGCGCGGGCCTCACGATAGTGCAGTGCGATCAACCCAAAGAACCCCGCGTTAGCTCCGACATCCACGAAGGTGCCACCGACGGGCAGCAGGTGATGCACGAGCCATTGCAGTGCTGGTTCACACTCCTCGGCGAAGTAGTGAAGTTTCGTCTGGTCGAATATCCGCAGGTCCAACTGCATGAGCAGGCCCGGATACACCTCCCGCAAGCGTTGCGGTCCCCACACCCACCGCGCCAGACGTTTTAAGTGCGAGCGACCGGGGCGCAAGGGCTGACGGGCATACCAGCGGAGGATTCTGCGAAATCGGAGTTCGCTGGTCGAAGGTGCTGGTATCATGCTTTGTAGCGCTCTCGTCGCGTGTATTCAGAGTCGTAAAACTGCAATTCGGTGCCAGGATTCGCTAGGTATTTCTGCCACTCCTCCAACGGAAAGCCGCCATGAGCCGCGATTACCTCGTCAGGAACTCGCCCCGGTTGCCCGCCGATTTTCTTGGAGACTGGCCAGTTGATCCAGCACCCTAAGTCCACTGTGGTGAGCCCGAGCTTATCCAGGGCGATGGACAGCGGCAGTTGATCGGTAGGCGGCTGGCACGTGGGGATTTGATCCCAAATGGCCAGGTAGAGGCGCAACCACTCCACACTTAACCGCGACCAGGTTTCGCGGTGCGCGAGTAAGAACGCGCCGTTGATGTGCCAGGCTCGTTGCGGACGCCGGGTGCCCTGCAATTCGGGCACGGCATGGTTTCTCACTTTGGTAGCCATCTTGCCGCGACGAAAACTGCCCAGCACCGTGCCGGGCCGCACAGCCACCTGGAAGTCCCGCAAAAGGTTCATGTCCGAGTCCATGACGAGGACACTTTCATGCTGGGCCAGCAGGGCGGCCTGAATCTTGACCACACGGCTCTGCCAGATCTTCTCAAACTCGCGCGGAATGGTCGCGCGGGGCGGCAGCGTCTTAACCACTGCCTTGGCCGGCAGATCCATGAACGCTTCCGCCGGCTGGTCCGTCGCCAGGATGATCTCCTTGACGGATGGCAGACTGCGAGCGGCGAACTGTGCCGCCAGTGCCCCCTCCTCAACGTATTGCTCACCGGTGCAAGGGATCACGACCGAATCCACCGGCCGCGCAGGGCAGCCGACAGCACGGCATTGAAGGTTCCACAGCCATGTGGGAACTCGATGTTTCCAAAACAACATTCTGTGGAGAAGTAGAAGCCCGGACGAGGGTGCTTGACAAGCCATACTCCGATCTATTGTCTGGACGCATTGTTGAAGTGAGCTAAACACCGCCTGCTCAGATGACATTGCCCGGCGGACGACTTCAGGAACTGGACTGACACGAATCAAGGCAACTAGGGCACCCGGCCATTTGTTGGCTTAAGCAACAAACTCGGTTCGCGATTCTCCACCGTGCTTGAGGCCCTACTCCGCTTGTGCGCACAGCGCCGCTGGCCCCGGCCGCGCCTGGCGCCGGCGGTTCCCCCGCGCCGGGTCATCATCATTCGTCCCGGCGGGCTGGGTGACTTGATCTGCGCCCTGCCGCTCTACCGGACTCTGGAATCGCTCTGGCCAGAATGCCAGCTGGACTGGCTGCTGGGGCCACGCAACGCCTCGCTAGCTCCTTTCCTGCGCACGCGCGGACAAAGTTGGAGCCTGCTCCCGGAGGGCAGCGTGCGCTGGTGGCTGCCGGAGACGCTCCGACGTGAGTTGCAGGCGGCCCGTTACGATCTGGCCATCAATGCCAAACCTGGTTTCGATTCCGCAAACGCTTGGTTGTGCTTGGCCACGGGCGCGGCGGAGTGTCGTGGCTGCATTGATGTCCGCCGCACCCGACTGCTCAATCGCGCATACTCCCAGCCCCTTCCGCCCCCGGCGTCCATGCAGCATCAGGTGAAAAAATGCCTGGAGCTGATCCAAGGGCTGGGGGTCGAACACCCTTCCGACGACACTTCGCTGGATGTGCCTGAGACTGCGCGTGCGCGGATGCAGGAACGGTTGCACGAACAGGGCATCGGGCCGGGCAGACCGCTCGTCAGCTTTCAAATTACCACGACCAAACGTTCCTTCATGCACTGGCCAGCCGAGCACTTCATCGCTCTAGGTCGAAAAGTCTCCGCCCGCGCGACCGTGATGATCAATGCCGCTCCCGAGGATCAAGCCCAAGCGGAGGCCTTGGCTCAGGCCATCGGCGGCAGCACCCGTGCGGCTTGTTTCTCGGAGATGGCAGACTATCTTGCGTTCCACGCTGCTGCTGCCGTGGTAGTGGGATCGGACGGCGGAGGTATCCATTTGGCCGCCGCTGTGGGGGCACATACCGTCGCGTTTTATTCGGAGGCTAGTCCATTGAAATGGTGCCCGTGGCGGGGCGACCATGCGCAATTCCATGCCGAGGGCAGGCCGGTGGCTGAGTTCACGCCGGAATTGGTTTGGGAACATATCGAAGCAAAGGCTTGGCTGAAAGAAAGGTGAACCGTCTTTGCGCCTTTGCGTTAACTGCTGTTGCTAGGCTTATTGGAGCGCTCTTCGACCCATCGCGGGGCGTGGCGGCGACCCGAGGAGAGCGGTGGCAGATTGTCGAGCGCGGCGGCGGTGCACTCCGAAAACGAAAAACCCCTTCCGGTTGCCCGGAAGGGGTGTGGTCTAAGCGAGGCTTAGGTTAGAACTTGTAGGCGACCTGCGCGACGAGCGAGTGCCCGTTGTTGCGAGAGCCGAGTTTCCCGGCACCATTAGCTACGCTAGGCGTCTTGGCCGCGCCCCTGGCGGCGTTCAGATCGTGGTCCCAGCGATACTCGAGGCGGGAAACGACGTTGGCCCAGAGCTTGTAGTCAAAGGTCAGCGTGGTGCCGAGGAACTCGGTGGCTCCGGCAGCGGCTTGGCCCTGCACATCATATTCAACGCGGAGGTTGAGCGTGGACTTCTCGCAGGTCTTCAGCGAGAGGTAGAGCGCAAGCGCGTCCTTGTCGGCGCTGGACTTGTCAACGTTCAGGTGATCCCAAGCAACGCCGAGGGTCAGCTTGTCAATCCCGGTGGGGAGCGTCGCGCCGACATACACGAGCGTTTGGTCAGGCAGCACAGGCGGAACAGCCGCCGAGGTGAAACCGTCCACCACGCCAGCCGTCAGCACAGCGCCTTTGAGGAACCCGAGGCTGTCGGGAGCGGTCAAGCTCGCGGAGGCCAGCCAAGTCTGCTGGGAGTTGTTACCACGCGCACCTTGATTGAGATTGGCGTCGGCGGTGTTGGCCACGCCAGCGTTGATCGAGAGCGCATCCGCCACCTTGTAGCTCAGGAGGAGACCGGTGTGGGACGTCGGTTCCAAGGTGTAACCCATGGAGCGGGTGTAGTTCGGGTTCTCGATGGAGTTGGCGGATTCGTAGCCGACGATCGTGTCGAAAACACCGATCTTGGCTTGAATGCCGTTACCCACGGGGATGTTCAGCACGACGTTCGCGTTCTTGATCGCGATCTCACTGGCTAGTTGACTATTAGCACCGGCGAGGTTGTTTCCGAGTCCGACGGCATCCGGTCCGACCCAGAGTTCAACATTGTAGCCGGAGGCCCACTCGCCTTCGGCGAGGGCGCTGCTCAACTTGATGTCAATGACATCGAGATTGAATTGATCGCCTGCCTTTTGGAAGGTGCGGCGGAGGTTGCTAACGGCGCGGCCGGGTTCCCAGCCGACCGAGGTGCTGACGTAACCGCTGAGCGCGGTGGAGGAGACGGCCGTGAGCACTTGGTGTGTGGGCTTCTCTTCCGCTTGAGCAACTGCTGCGAAGCTGATCACGCCCGCTGCGGCCAACCCCATTGTCCATTGATTAATTTTCATGTGTGTTAGTTTCTCTTGCGAGTTGTCTTTACTGTTTGTTTCTTTGCGTTTGCTAGCGGGTAAAAATCGTTTACCCACACACCAAAGAAGGTGCATTGCGGGCGAGCCTA
>CAMCCU010000053.1 GCA_945872975.1 Pedosphaera parvula Ellin514 | reverse complement strand
TCCAGCAGAGAGCTGCCGAGGATCTTGCCGGCGCTTTGCAACGCCGCCTGGTAGGCGGTCTGGGTTTGATTGAGGCGCACGAGGGTCTGGGCAAGGTCCGCATCGGTCTCGTTTGAAACCAGGATCTCGAGCGTATCCGTCCGGTTGCCAGCCATTGCTTCCGTCGCCTCCAGCCGCGATTGAATCGCGCCGTTGGTCCCCAGATGATACAGGAAGTTCTCCTCGTCTTGACCCAGGTTTCCGCGATCCGTGGTCTCAATGGCTGCCGCGTCGTGAGCCAGCAGATTGTTCTGCAATGAAATCAGATGATTGAAGAAATCCGCGCCGACCCGGCTATCGGCGATCAACCCACGCGGACCTGCGCCGGTCGCATTCTCGCCAACGTTCTGTGCGCTGAGCGTGATGCCAGAGCCGATCTCGCTCTCGGCCAGCGTGGTGTTTCCCTGATACGTCACGGCAGTCACGTGCCCGTTCGCATCCGTGGTCATCACGAACGGAGGCTGATCGCTCAACGTGCCGGAGAAAAGATAATCGCCGCGGTTCTTCGTGTTCGCCGCCTGCACCGCCGTCCGGATCAGTTCCGTGACATCCTTCGCATAAATATCCAGCTCCTCGCCGGATTTGAGACCGTCCGCTGAAATCGAAATGTTGCGCGCCTTGTCCGAGATGGTCTTGAGCGACTTGATGGAATTAAAGCTCGCCACCGCCAGCTCCTGATGCCGCGCGATGTTCCGCTCGTATTGCCCGACAGACTTCGCCTCCGCCTGCATGTCGAGCACACGGCGCATCGCCACCGGATCATCCTCCGGCAGTTTCACGAGCTGCCCCGTCGCCGCCTGATCCTGTAGTTTATTCTGCCGCTGACTCAGGGAGTTCAACTGATTCAGCAGGCTGTTCGGAAAGGTATTGGCGGTGACACGCATGAGTTTTGGAAACCGTACCCTGACAGCCCGGCACACTTCGAGTGGTCAGGCGCCCGGACGGCGTTTCAGGTTTCAGACATTAAATCTTCATCGCTTCAGGTTCATGACGATCTCGAGCATTTCATCAATGGTGGTGATCAGCTTCGCCGAAGCCTCGAAGCCGCGCTGAAACTTGATCAGGTCCGTCATCTCCTCGTCCAGAGACACGCCGCTGACCGAATCACGCTGGCGGAGCAGCATGCTTTCCACGATCTGCTGGTTCGCCAGCTGCGTATTCGTGCCGTTGAGAGCCTGGCCCATCGCCACCACGGTCTGCCCGTAGCTCTCCAGAAACGTCTGGTTGATCAACGCGCCGTGCTGCTTGTCCGCCAGCTGCGCCATCTGAACGATCACCGAATTGTCGCCCACCGCGCCAGACACGCCGCTCGCCTGGATCATCGAGGGGTTACCCGCCAGCGTCCCGTTCATCGCGATGTCGGACGCATCCGTGCCCGTGAAAAAATCTTCGCCCGTGGTTCCGCTCAAGCCAAACCCGGCTGAATGCACCGTGTTCACCTCGCTGATGAGCGTGCCAGCCAGCGTGTCCAGGTCCGTCTGAATCGACAGCAGCTCCGTGTCGCGCGCATCGATGGTTCCCTGCATCGAACCACTCGTGATATTCAACGCCGTGCCGCCCGTGAGCGTCCGCACCAGGAATTGTCCACCGCCGGCATCGTAAGCCTCCAGCGTGTCATCCACATTTGGACCCGTGACCAGCGTCACTCCATCGATGGCAATATCGACGCTCCCGTTGGAATTCGCGGTCGTCTCGACCCGGACCAGCGTGGCCAGATCCTCGATTCGCTTCTGGCGGATGTCCCGCAAATCATTCGCCTTGCCCGTCGTCCCCAGCTCCGCCGCGATGATTTGCTCGTTCAGCTTCGCAATGTCCGTGAGCGCAATGTTCGCCTGCTCCACATCACTGGCCAGCGATTCGTTCAACGAGGTCCGCAAGCTGTCCAGGCGATCAGACACCTGGTTGAACTGGGTCGCCAGACTTTGCGCCTTGATCACCAGCACTTGCCGTTCGGAGACGGACGTCGGACTCGTGGACAAACTCTGCATCGCGCTGAACAAGCTCGACATGTCTTCCGCGATGCCGTGCTGACCACCCACTCCACTCGCCGCCGCAGCGCCCTCGGCGCCCGTCGCCTGCCGGTCGATCTGCTGGCCCAATGCCGCCTGGCCAAATTGCAACGCGCGCTGCCGGCTCTCGTAAGCTCCCCGCACGCTCGTCTCGTTCACGATCTGCCGGTCCACCAGCGCATCGCGCAGTTGATAAATCCCGACGGCGTCCGCGCCCGTGCCCATCGGTCCCAGTTCGGTGGGAACCGCCAGCGCGGTTTCAATCGCGACGCGCTGCCGCGAATAGCCCTTCGTGTTGACGTTCGCGAGATTGTGGCCGGCGACTTCCGTGCCGTTGCGCTGCGTCTGCAACGAACGAGTCGCGAGGCTGAGAGCTCCAAAGAGTGACATGACGATTAGTGGTTCATCCGGCTAACCCACCGCTTCGTACAACGGCGGCGTGGGCAGCGCGTGCGACTCGCGGTTGCCGTGCCCGTTGTAAACCTGCGTCTCACGGGCGGGCAGCAGCATCCCGAGAAACTGCTGCATCAGCTCCACGGAACGGCTGAGCACGAGGTGATTCTGCCGCGCGCGCTGCTGGACCCGGACCAGGAGCGAATTGTTCTCATCCACCAACGATTGGACCAGCGGACGATACGCCGGTGGCAGCAGCCCGATGATTTCAACGAACGTAGCCGTCTCGATGATCGTCAGGTCACGGGCGAGATCGCGCTGGCACTTCTCCCGGTCCCGGCGCACACCCTGCATCACCAGCGCCTGGTTTTGGATGGCCGTGGTGGCCACGAGCATCGCGTCCGCCGCGCGATCGATGGCGCTCGCCTGCTGCTGCTCCAACAACGCCAGCATCTCGCCATAGTGCTGCAATTCCTCGCGCAGCACGGCGATCAATTTATCGAGTGGTTCAGTCATGGACATTTTTTTGTACTGCATCTTCGGGTAAAAATGGCCCAGCCGTGGAGCTGCCAGCGTCGCGCAGGACAACGTGCGGAGATTCAAACTCCGCATGAAGTGGCGGCTCGGATCTCTCCGGGAGTATCCAGCCGAGGCTCCAATCAGTCTCCTGTTTGATCTCTTCGTCCCGCCGAACACGAGGCATCACCGCTTTGGCAAAACTTGCGCTCATCCTAGGTTTTCTTCCCTTTCGTAGCGTCCGTGCCGAGTTGATGTTGCAGTTGCGACTGGAGGCTGCGGGCCAGGCCGAAGCTTCCGCTGCGGCTAATGCTGTCGGCGAGCTGGCCCGTCACCAGATCCTGATAGATCCCCGACGTGAGGGAATCCTCGCTGACCTTCGACTTGAAGACCGTCTTCCGCGCCGATCCTAGAATCTGGCGCAGCAACACCGCTTCAAACTGGCGGCTGACCTGGGCGACCTTCTCGGATTGGGAGAGCGTCTTGTTGCCCGCAAGCTGCTCAATCGGCATCGACTCGGCGGCGCGCGAGAATTCTGTTGGGGAGGAAATCTTCATATCAACGCATGATCAATTCCGCGTGCAGCGCCCCCGCCTGCTTCATCGCCTGAAAGATGGCCATCATGTCGCGCGGCGTGACTCCCAGGGAGTTCAGGTTCGCCGCCACTTTCTCGACCGTGGGCAGCTCCGGGAGATTCACCAACCTGGCCTGCTGCTCCGTCACCTTCGTGTCCGTCCGTGGCGTCACCACCGTGCTTCCCGTCTGGCTCAAGGCGTTTGGCTGCGAAACATCCAGCGTGTTCGCGATGCTGATGGTGATGTTCCCGTGCGACACCGCGCAGGCGGCAATGCGGATCTTGGAGGTGGCAACGATGGTGCCCGTGCGTTCGTTGATCACGATGCGCGCCGGGATGTCGAGATCCAGCTCGATCGCCTCGACCCGCGCCACGAAATCAACCACGGAATCCTGCATCCCTTCCGGAATCTTGACGCGAACCGTCGTCGAATCGACCGACGCGCTGCTGTTGGTGAACATCTGGTTGACGGCCGTGGCCAGCCGCGCTGAGGAAGTAAAGTCCGGCTCGCGCAGCATCAGCTCGATCATGTTGTCGCGAACGATGTCAGTCGGAATTTCACGTTCGACCAGCGCGCCGCCGATGATTTGCGCCACCGTCGGATGGTTCTTCTGCACGCTCGCACCTTCATTGCCGCCGGAGATGCCGCCGAGCGAGATCGCTCCCTGCGCCACGGCGTAAACTTTTCCGTCCGCACCCAGCAATGGAGTCTGCAGCAGGATGCCACCTTGAAGCGTCTTCGCATCGCCAATCGAGGAGATGGTCACATCGAGGCGCGAGCCGTTCTTCTTGAACGCCGAAATATCGGCCGTGACGATGACCGCCGCGACGTTCTTGGACGACAGCGTCGCGGGAGGCACGTTCATCCCGAACCGCTGGAGAAAGTTCGCCACCGTCTGAAGCGTGTAAACCGGGTTCTTGTCGCCATCGCCTGCGATGCCAGTGATCAATCCGTAGCCGACCAACTGGTTGTCACGAGCGCCCGCAACCATCGCGATATCCTTCACGCGCGATGAGGCGAGGGCGGGACAGGGAGCGAGCGCGAGGAAAGCGGTCAGCGCAATGACCAGGGTCCAATGACCAATGTTCAATGACCAACGACCAATGACGGATGGCTGAAGAGCGCGCTTGAGTTCGGTTCGTAAGCTCGCGAAATGCGCGGAGACATCTCTGGATAGAGAGCTCCTGTCCGAGTTCCGCCGGACCTTGGTCATTGGGCATTCGCTGGTCATTGGTTCTTGGGCATTGGTCATTAACTCACCAAACCGTTCAAAACGGCGTCACCTTCTCCCACGTGCGATGCAACCAGCCCTTGCGTTGGTTGTCCGTGATGGTGCCCTTGCTCATAAACTTGATGCTCGCGTCAGCGATGTTGTAGCTCAGAACAGTGTTGTTGGCCGCGATGTCCTCACCGCGAACAAGACCGCTCAGGATGGCTTCCTGCTTTTCACCCGAGACAAATGTTTCGCGCCGGCCTTCGATGATCAGGTTCCCGTTCGGCTGCACATCCACGACCCGCACCGCGATGCGCGCGGTGATCCGCTCCGAGTTGTTGATCTTTCCGCCGCCGTCGAAGCTCTGCGATCCGCCGAACTTCATCGCCGGCATCTCGCCGCCCTTGGTGAACAGTTTGCTGACCGCCGGGCTGTAGAAAATTGTGTCGAGCCCCGCGTCCACACTGGAAGACTTCGAGGTCTTGGTGCTGTTCTCCTTTGAGGCGCTGTTACTTTCCTGGACGAGAATGGTGATGATGTCGCCGACGGCGCGCGCGCGTTTGTCCGCAAACATCGAGCGTGAGGAATCCTCCTTCCACAATGACCCGCTCCCGCCATTCGCCGCCGCCGAACCGAGGAGCGCGAGGCACGACGCGAGCCGGGCGAGGGTCCGCAGGCTCGGCGGCATCGCGAACGGGAAGTTCAGGATCGAGAACTGCGGACGCTGCCGTCCCGGGTTGCGCGACCAGCCGGTGCCAGCGCCCGATGGGTTCTTAAAGATGGATGAGGACGGTCTGCTCATCTTGAACTTTGGCATAGAATTCACGTTTCGTTTTGGGGTTACGCACACGAACGGTCTGCCCAGGCAGACCATCCGCCAGCACTTCGACTTTGAGGGAAATATTCATCGCGCCATCGCGCACCAACCCGTCGACCACCTGCCCTCGTTGCACGACGGGACGCATCCGCACGGCGCGCGCGAGCAGCGGCTGGCCGGAAGGGACGTTTTCAACCAGCTCAAAGGCGGGGTTGACCGCGAGCTCGACATCCACCGCCTCGCGCAGCGAGAGCACGTCGCGGCGCTCAATTGAAAAGTCGGATGATTGCAGCGGCTGGCCGCGCTTCAACGGCACGCGGGCGACCAGCACATCCCTCATCACCCGCGCCTGCGCCACGACCTGCCACGGGCCGAACCGTTCCGAGCCTGCGTTGACATCGAACCTCACAATGAAATTCGGGCTGACGCCGCTCGCCGGCATGTTGAGAACCCGGAGCGACAAGGTTTCATCAGGCAGATTTACGCCGGGCCACGAACGGCCAAACGCCAGCTCCAGCGTGCCCTTGTCACGAATGTGTTCGCTCTGGATTGTGGCGGTCAGCAACTCGCGAAGCTCGCCCTCCGCGAGGAAGCGCGCACGACGGACCACCCTCACTTGCGATGCGCCAGTCCAGGTGACGGCGGGAAACTGCGGCGCGGCGCGGCGAAGAAGTTCGCCCAGTTGATCGGGCGTAAAGGAAGCCGCCCGGCCGAATGCCGGAGCATCGGCCAGGCGGATGTTTTGGGGTGAGAAGGCAGAGGGCAAGGTCGAGGCGACCTGCTGTAGAAAAATGCCTGAGCTGTCGGCTTGGGCGGAGGAACGCAGCTCGAGTTCAACCGGGCCCGACGCCGCCACGGCACTGCATGTCGTGGCCAGAATGAGAACCGAAAGCACCGGGGAACCGCGCCGGCTAGATTTTGAAGGCGCGCCTGCCTCCTGAGAGGCGATGGATTGATTGCCGCTGCGAAACAGCTCGCGAAAAATTCCGCGCACATGCCAGCGCCGTTCGCCACCGCGACACAGGCAGACGAAGTGCAGCATGGCACGACCCCATCGCGAGTGGGCTGCGGTGATGGCGATGGGCTGATACGACTTCATTTAGCGGCGCAGGTTGTTGCTGAGCTGCATCATTTCATCTGCGGCCTGGACGGACTTGGCGTTCACCTCGTAAGCGCGCTGGGCGACGATGAGGTTCACCATTTCCTCGACCACCTTCACGTTCGACATTTCGAGATAGCCTTGTTGCATGGTGCCGAATCCATTCTCCCCGGCGTTGCCGATTTCCGGCGTGCCGGATGCAGGAGTTTCCTTGTAGAGATTTCGTCCGACGGAATCGAGTCCAGCTGGGTTGCCAAAGCGGACCATCGTGACCTTGAAGGTTTGCGAACCATTGGACCCACGCGTTTCAACGTCGCCGTTCGGAGAGATGGAGATGTCCGTCGTCCCGGCGGGAATCGGCTGGAATCCGCCTTGAACCACCAGCCCGTCACTCGTCATGACGCGACCATCCGAACCGCGCTTCAACGCACCATCGCGCGTGTAGGCACGGGTGCCGTCCGCCAGTTGGACCTCGAAGAATCCGTCCCCTTGAATCGCAACATCGAGCTGCTGACCAGTGGATGTGAATTCGCCGGTGGTGAAGACCTTGGAGGTCGCGACGACGCGCGAACCGTGGCCGACCTGCAAGCCCGTGGGCAGCAGATTGCCACCACCTTGATCAGCGCCGGCCGGACGGTAGGTCTGGTAGAGCAGATCCTGGAACTCGATCTTGCTCTTCTTGAACCCGGCCGTGTTGACGTTGGCGAGGTTGTTGGAAATGACGTCGAGGTTAAGCTGCTGGGACTGCATCCCCGAAGCCGAGGAATAAAGGGATCGAAGCATAATTTATTTTCAACCGAGGCTGCCGAGTTCCGAGATGGTCTTGCCAACTCGTTCATCGTGGATTTGTGCCATCCTTTGGTTGGCTTCGAATGTCCTCATGGCGGTCATCAGATTCGCCATTTCCGCTACCGTGGTAACATTGCTCTGCTCCAGCACGCCCTGGCGAACCGTGGAGGCGTCGGATGCGACCGCGTTTGCCTCAGGCTTGTCCGCCATGAAATAGCCGCCGCTCAGGCGGGTCAGCTCCTTCGTGTTGCCAAACTCGGTAAGCTTGAGGCGACCCTTGAGGTCCAGACCCTGGCTGACTTCGCCGGTGGCTGATATTGAGAGCTCCGTGTGATTGTTCAGATCGAGAGCGATCGGACCGCCGTCGCCCATGACGCGATAACCTTCCTTGGTCACGAGCTGGCCCTGGGCATCGATGTGAAATTCGCCATCGCGCGTGTAGGCGCTCGCGCCGTTGGGGAGCTGGACCTCGAAGAATCCTTTTCCATCAATGGCGACGTCGGTCTTCACGCTCGTGACGCGGAAATCGCCAGGCTGGAAGTTTGTGCCGAGTTGTCCGTTGGTTAAAAGGACCGACCTGTCGGCGGCGGTGGCGGAGGAGCCGGGCACTTGATGGAGCCCGGCCTGCACGGCGGTGAAAGAAAGGTCCTGTTTCTTGTAACCGGGAATGGAACTCGACGCGAGATTCTCCGCGATAGTCTCCTGCCAGCGATCCATCGCATTCATGGCTGAGGCGGCTTGGTAAAGACTGACATTCATTCGAATCCTTGTTTAGCAACGCCTATGCCAGAGGAGATTTGCCCGCATTCCATGGCTTTGCGCATCGATGGCCGCAATCTTGTGGAAGAATGTGCCGTCTCCCGTCATCCGCTGTGCAACCGGGCATCAGCAAAAAGGCCGCAGAAAAGTTCCATCCTTGAATACCCGGGGGCCTTTGCATAGAAGGCTCCGGTGTTCCGCAGGCGGTGAGACGCCCTCGCAGGAGCGCAGAAGAATCCATGCGAACAAAGTTTCCAATCCTGCTGGCACTCGCGGCGCAACTCGCCGCGGCCGCAGTGCTCATGTTGGTTTTCTACCTCGGCGCCGCGTGGTTCGAGCTCAGACCCTCGCTTGTTATGACGGCTGTAGCACAGGGTTTGGCAGCCGCAGCGCTCGGCCATCTGTTTGGCCTCTCACGCTGGTGGCTGTTGATCAATCTCGCCTTCGTCCCATCGCTCATCGCCCTCAGCGCCTTCAAGATTCCGCCGTGGGGATACCTCGTCGGATTCCTGCTCTTGCTGCTGCTGAACTGGAACACTTTTGCCGGCGGCGTTCCGTTGTATCTGACCGGCGAAGGCACGCGGAAAAAGCTGGAGGAGATTCTCAATACTCGCGGCCCGACGTTTCGATTCATCGACCTCGGCAGCGGTCTGGCCGGCACGCTTTGTCAGTTGAGCCGACGCTATCCGCAGGCCCGCTTTGAAGGCGTAGAGACAGCTCCTCTCGTCTTCATGGCGTCTTGGTTCCGATGCCTGTTCCAGAAGAATTGCCGGGTTCGATACCGCAGTTTGTGGAAGGTCGATTTGTCGAAGTACGACATCGTCTATTGCTTCCTCTCACCCGTTCCCATGCCGGAGTTGTGGAAGAAAGCCAGAGCGGAGATGAAGGGTAAATCACTGCTCGTCAGCAACACCTTCGAGGTCCCAGGAATCGCACCGAAGCAAGTGATCGAGCTGAAAGATTGGCGGGACTCGAAGATCCTCGTCTGGGAGCTGTAGTCGAAACCTCAATACGAACAAGCCAGTTCAATCACCTGGCCGCAGGCGCATTCCACCCGGATACCGGTAATCTTGTCGCCCTCCCGCTGCAACGTCAGCGTGGGTTGGCCAGACGCTGAACCGCCGGCACCATGCTGATGCGCACCGGGAGAGGTCTGAAGCGGAGAGAACGCCTGCGATGCTGAATCCTTCGGCATCACTTTGAGATTCGCCGCGCCTCCAGAAGCTCTCGACGATGCCAGCGTGCCCGGCCCGAAAGGGACAAACGCCTCAGAGGCCAACGCTGCACTG
Source organism: Pedosphaera parvula Ellin514 (assembly GCA_945872975.1). GTDB lineage: Bacteria > Verrucomicrobiota > Verrucomicrobiia > Limisphaerales > JADJPG01 > JADJPG01. Next base: position 7,656 of record CAMCCU010000053.1, on the reverse strand, counting down.
CTCATGCGCCACCGCCCTTGCTGGAGTGAACTTTCAGCAGGACGCTGATGCGCCGGTTCGCTTCGTCCTCCGGATCAGTCTGCGGCATCGGAACCGTGTCACCAAAGCCAGCGACCTTGCGGATCTGACCTCCAGACACGCCGTGCTCGATGAGTTTCCGTCGAGCAGCCGCCGCGCGATCCGCCGTGATCTCCCAGTCGCCGTAGTTCTCACGAATCGGTTTACGACCGCTCTCGGTGTGCCCTTCCAGCTCCACGTGGAAGGTGGCGAAGAGCGAAATCTGCCATGCCAGCGTCGACATCACCCAGTCCCCGTATTGAGTGAACTCCGCGCTCTGCAGCTTGAAGACAGGTTTCCTCGACCGATCAAAAACGCTGATGCGCAGCCCTTCCGCCGTCATGTCCAGCTTGATAGGTTTTGGATCTTGCGGGTCATCGTCGATCTCTTTCTCCAGCGCCTTGAGCAACTCCTCGTTGAGGCGACGCAGCATGGCCAGCTCCACGGCGGCGGAGGAATCAAAATTGCCACTCTTGTCACGCGACGCGGCCTGCACGTCTTTCTGGGGGATGATTCCCGCCGACTCCTTGGTCAGCGAGGCGAACGGATTGGTAAAGGATCGCTGCACCGCTTCCTTGATCTTCTCATCCTGCGAGGTCAGCCACAGCACGAGGAAGAGAGCCATCATCGCCGTGACAAAGTCCGCGTAGGCAATCTTCCAGGCTCCGCCGTGATGTGCGTGTTTTTTTCCCATGAGTGATCCCGTGCGTCCGCGCTACTTGCCAATGCTCTTGAGCATGGCTTCCAGCTCCTCCGGCTTGGGCTTCACATCGCTGCTCAATGAGCGGCGCGCCACCTCGACTGCCATCACCGGAGCCATCCCGTTGGCAAAGCCGATCACCGCGCCTGAAATACATTTCATATAGGTGATCTCAGAACCGCCGATCGCCTCCATCGCGACGATCATGGGATTCACGAATCCATAGGAGATAAGAATTCCGATGAACGTTCCGACCAGCGCGGAGCCGACGTGATGGCCGATCTCTTCAATCGGACCGGCAATGGAACCCATCGTAATAACAATGCCCAAGACAGCCGCCACGATGCCGAATCCGGGAATGGCGTCGCCCGCTTTTGTGAGCACGGCAATCGGCGCGTGATGCTCGTTCTCCATCGCATCAAGCTCGATTTCCATCAGCACTTTCAACTGATCCGGTTTGACCTTGCCGTCGATGACCGGGCGCAGTCCGCCACACAGGAAGTCCAGCGCGTGATGATTCTTGGAGATGGTGGAATACTTCCCGAAAATGTTGCTCCCATGCGGATTGCTGACGTGCTCCTCCAGCGCGATCATGCCGTTGCGCCGGCCCAGCATGAAGAGCTCGTAGAGCGCCTTGAAGAGCTCCTCATACGCCTTCTTCGAGTAGGGATTGCCCTTGAACGATCCCAGCATCTGCTTGATGAGTCCGATCAGCACATGCTTGGAAGACATCGTGACCACGGCACCCAGGGCGGATCCGATGATGACGATGTATTCCGACAAGACGAACAGATGAACAGGATGCCCGCCCGCCATGACGAACCCGCCCACGACGGAGGCGATGACGATGATGAAGCCGGCAATGACGAGCATGATGAGCGGCGGTTGAGCCTAGACCCGGATGGTGTCGTGCTTGGCGAGGTACGACTTGATGGAGATGATGGCCGCCGCATGAATCTGGCTGATGCGGGATTCCGTCACGCCGAAGACTTCGGCAATCTCGCGCAGGCGGAGATCTTCAAAATAGTAAAGCGCCAGAACTTTGCGCTGCATGTCCGGCAACGTCTCCAAGCGTCCCGCGATGATCCGGGACAACTCGCGCCGTTCAGTATTCAGACCGGGATCCGGCACCGAAGTATCCGCCACCGCCTCGTGCTGGGTGGCTTCGCCCTCCTGCTCGGCGCTGCGCACGGAATCCAGGCAGACGAACGTCGCGGGGCGAATCTCGACCAGCAGCTTCTCGTATTCATCCTCCGTGATTTCGAGCGCCTCGGCCATGTCGGCGCTGGTGGGAATCTTTCCCTTCTCCTGCTCGATCTTGCGCATGACCACCTCGACCTTGCGCGCCTTGTCGTGGACCGAGCGCGGCACCCAATCCAGCTTGCGCAGCTCGTCGAACACCGCGCCGCGAATCCGAACGCGGGCATACGTTTCAAAGAGCACACCCGCCTTGTGATTGTAGCGACGCACCGCGTGCAGCAGGCCGACCAGTCCCGCGCTATACAGATCTTCCGTCGCTGCATGCGCGGGCAGCGTCATGGCGAGACGGCCGACGACCGTGCGGACGAGGGGAAGATATTGCAGAACGAGCTGGTCCTCGATTTTGCTGCCGGGCCTCGATTTGGCGTAGCGTTTCCAGAGCTTGTCCGGGTCAACGCGGCGTTCTTCCGGGGTCTGAACAGATTCGGTGCGGCAGAGAGTGGCGCCTGTCATTTGGTAGAGGGGTTAGACGGATTGGAAGCAGCTTGTTTTTTGAGAGCGGCCTGGCGTTCCAGGTACGATTCTTGAAGACACTTGAGCCAGAGTCGGCCCCACCATCGAAGCAAGATCCCGGAGACCAGCGCTGCCATCGCGGACCGCCAGAGGACCGCAGGCCACGAACTGCCCTGCGCCCAGCTGAAGGTCATACCGATCCCAAACCCGATGACACCGCCGAAGACCATGATTAACTTCATATTGAACGAACATCGAAACGAACTTAGCAGGTGCTTTGCCAGCGAGAGGAAGCGCGCGGCGCGGCGTCAGCAAACACCGGATTCACGCGGGGAATTGACGCGTAAGAATTCGCTCGGGGGTCGCCGGCAGGAAGTCGCCGGGAACATTCTGCGCCGAGCTCAGGAAGCGCACTGGATAATTTGTGCCGAGCACCACGTTCCAAATCTTGCCCCAGCGCGGCTCTTCATCGAGATGGGTCAGGATCATGTCATCCACCGGCAGCGCCGAGAAGGCACGGGCCTGCGCCAGCAGCAGCGGCACTTCATACGCGGCGTTCAACACCAGGTGAACCCGGCACTGGCCAAGCCCTTCAATCAACCTCTTGAGCTCATGAATCGCGTTTGAATTCCGCCAGTCCACGCCGGGCAAATCCACGAAACGCAAATCTGCATCCACCGCCTCAGCGCGTCCCCACGTTCGATCCGTGGGCACGCCCAGAATCTCGCAGTAAACGCTCAACGACTCCGCCGTGTTCGCCGTCGAGGCATCCAGACGCCAGACATGCGCAGAACGTCCTTCGATCAGGCGCGCCTGCGCCAGCCATTTGCAGATGCAGATGGTCTTCCCAGCGCCAGCCGGTCCGACCAGAACGTGCAGGCCACGATCCGATCGACCCGGCTCCGGCAACTGTCGCCAGAGTCCGGTCAAGGTCGAGCGGGCCATCACCATCTCCTCGGCCAGCGACTCCGGCGGGACATCGCCATGATTCAATTGCAGTCGCTCCATCACTCGTTGCGCGTGGAGAGGCATCAAGCCCGATTGCTCCAGCACTTCACCCACGCGCCACTGCGGCACGCCGCTGCGCGCCCCGCTGCCGGAGCGTATCGATTGGGTCAATCCGCGCGGAGAATCGCTGACTGCCGCGACATTTGCCGACGCGAGTTGCTGGCGGATCGCCTGCAGCTCCTGTTTCAATTCGCTCAACGGATCGGATGCCGCAGTGGCCGCCTTGCCGTCGGGCTTGTAGGCCAGCACTTCGATGCGCGGGCTCTTCCACAGCTTCGCCAGGCCATCGGCTGGCAACTGGCGCACGTTCACCACCACGGCATCCGGGCCCAGCTTCGCGCGGATCTGCGCCACGGCATCCGGGGCGGAATCAGCAATGAACGGGATGACTTGAACCGGGGAGTTCTGAGTTGGAGCTTTCATCAAAATTAATCAGTGGAACCAATCACAGCGGCATTCTGGATCTCCACGCGCGGCGGAATCTCCGCGAAGGACAACACGGCCAGATCGGAAAACGTCGTCTCAAAGAAGCGGCGGAACGGCAAACGCAGATGCGGCGCGGTCAACACCACGGGCGGCAAACCTTCCGCCAGCATCTTCTGCACGCGCTGCGACAGGCGTTCCATGACGTGACGGGCCAGATCCGGCTCCATCATCAGCGAAACTTCCGTGGGCGTATGCCGGACTCCCAACGCGATCTGCTGTTCGAGCTTCGGGTCCAAGGTGATGACGCGCAGCTTGCCCGTATCATCCTGGTAACCTTTCGTGATCTGAGCGCCCAACGCGCGCCGGGCGAACTCGGACAGATCGTCGGGATTCTTCGTCGCGTGCGCGTAATCGCTGACTTTCTCAAGGATGCCCGCGAGGTTCCGGATGGACACGCCTTCGGCCAGCAAGTTCTGCAAGACGCGCTGGACCTGGCCAACGGTCAACTGCGCAGGAATCAGCTCCGTCACCACCGTGGGATTCGTCTGCTTCAGATTATCGAGCAGCAGTTGAACATCCTGGCGGCTGAGAATCTCGTGGCAGTTGCGCTTCACCGTCTCGGTCAGATGCGTGACGAGGACGGAGGCCGCATCCACCACCGTGTAGCCGCTGATCTCCGCATTCTTGCGCTCCACATCGTTAACCCAGGTGGCCGGCAGCTTGAAGACCGGCTCCACCGTCGGCACGCCCTTGAGCTTCACCGTGCTGTTCGTGGCGTTCATCGCCAGCCAATGGCCGGCCATCAGCTCCCCTTGAGCGACCGGCTGGCCCTTGAGCAGGAACCGATATTGGTTCGCCTCCAGCTGGAGATTATCCCGCAGCCGGATGGGCGGAACAATCACGCCCATCTCCTGCGCAAAGGTTTTCCGGACGCCCGTCACACGATCCAGCAAATCACCGCCCTTGTTCCGATCCGCGAGGCCGACCAATCCGTAGCCAAGCTCGATTTGCATCGAATCAACGTTCAACAACGCTTCAAGCTTCTCGCCCGCGCCGCTGCCGGTGCCGTCCGTCTTGGCCGCAGACGTTCCCGCCGCCGCACCACCAGCACCTGCGGCCGCCGTCGCGGGTTCGGCTTTCACCGTCTCACCAATCGCGGCGAGCACCGCTTTCTCATCCCGCAGTGTCCGGGCCAAAGCGCCCGTGATGCCGGCCAGCGCGAGAAACGGCAGCATCGGCAAGCCCGGCACCAGCGCGAACACGATGAGCATCACCGTCAAAATGGTCATCGCGCGCGGGAAGAGCAGCAGTTGCTTGGCGAGCTCGGTGCCCAGCGCATTCTTCGTCGCCGCGCGCGTCACGAGAACACCGGCAGCCGTCGAGGTGATGAGCGCGGGAATCTGCGAGACCAGGCCGTCACCGATGGAGAGAAGCGTGAAGCGCTGAAGTGAATCCGGCACGCTCATGCCCTTTTGCATGATGCCGATGGCGAAGCCGCCCACGATGTTGATCAGGGTGATGAGCACCGCGGCCACGGCATCGCCGCGCACGAACTTGCTCGCACCGTCCATCGCGCCGTAGAAATCCGCCTCCTGCTCGACCTTTTTGCGGCGCTCGCGCGCCACGGGCTCCGTGATCAAGCCGGCGTTCAGCTCGGCGTCGATGGCCATCTGCTTGCCCGGCATCGCGTCCAACGTGAACCGGGCGGCGACTTCCGCGATGCGACCGGCGCCCTTGGTGATGACGATGAAGTTGATGACGACGAGGATGAAGAAGACGACGAGGCCGACCACGTAGTTCCCGCGCACGACGAAATTGCCGAACGTCTCGATGATGTGACCGGCGTAGCCATCGAGCAGGATCAGGCGCGTGGAGGCGATGTTCAGCGCGAGCCGGAAGAGCGTGATGAAGAGCAGCAGCGTGGGAAACCCTGTGAAATCCGCAGGTTCCTTCACGTACAGGATCACCAGCATGATGAGCAAGGACATCGCGATGCTGATGGCCAGCAGGCCGTCCAGCAGGACCGGCGAGACCGGCAGGATCATCAGCAGGATGGTCCCAAGCAGGCCGAACGTCACGAACAGGTCGCCATTGCGGAGCAGCCGGCCGAGATTGGAGGTTGGCTTCGCGGCGCTCATTGCGGGAGGCGGAGACGGGGCGCAAAACGTAAGACGTGAAACGTAATGCGGGAGCGCACCGGGTGGACGGTGATCAAATTAAACTGGTTCTTAAGCATTACGTTTTACGCTTCACGTTCCCGGTCTGGTGCAAATTGGTCATCGCGTCGGCAAATTCTGCTCTCGGTAGTAGCGGTAGGCATTCGTCCGATAGACGAATGCGAGGATTTCCGCGACTGCCACGTAGAGCTGAGCAGGAATTTCGCCACCCACCTTCCCGTACTTGAACATCATGCGCGCGAGGGGCTTGTTCTCGATGATCGGAATCTGGTGTTGCTTGGCGATTTCGCGGATGCGCAGCGCGTTCAGGCGTGCGCCTTTCGCCACGATTCGCGGTGCGCCCATGCTTTTGCGGTCATAGCGGAGCGCGATCGCCAGGTGCGTCGGGTTCGTGATGATGACGTCCGCCTTCGGCACGTCGGCGAGCATCTTGCGCTGGCTGATGGAACGGCGGCGGCTCTTCATCCGCGCCTTCATCTGCGGATCGCCGTCCTGGTTCTTGGATTCGTCCTTCACCTCCTGCTTGGTCATCATCATGTCCTGGCTGGTGCGCCAGAGCTGATAGCCGTAATCAATGGCCGCCAGCACGACGAGCGCGAAGGTGATCCGCATGGTGATCTTGAAGGAGGATTCCGCCATGAACGCGCCGATCCGCACGATGTCCACCGAGCTGTAAAAGATCGGGTCGCGCAGGGTCGTGGCGATGACGTTGTAGGAGAGCGCGACGATCACGACCAGCTTCACCAGGGCGATGCCTGAGGGAACGGCGGAGCGGATGGAGAAAATCTTCTTGAAGCCGTCGATCGGATTGATGCGGTCCCAATTCACCTCCAGAGCGTCCGGCGCAGTTCGAAACCGGCTCTGCGCTCCCGCGCCGAGCAAGCCGCCCACTGCGGTGGCGACCAGGATCGGCCACACACAAGCGCCGGCCACCTTCAACACCCCGACGATCAACGGCACGATGTTATCAAAGGTGACGGCCGTATCGTGCAGGTGTGCGAGCGAGCCGTACATCAGCCTGCCCAGGAGCTGCCAGATCTCCTGGCCGGTGAAGAGCAGCGCGGTAAGTGCAGCGAACAAGACGAAGACGGTCTGCACCTCGGCGCTTCGAGCGAACTGGCCCTTGTTCCATGCGTCCTCCAGCCTTCTCGGCGTGGCTTGCTCTGTCTTGTCCCCTTGCTGCTCAGCCATGATAAGGTTGGGGAGTCGGAGTGATGGAGTGTTGGAGTAATGGAATGCTGAGTCTCATCACTTCATTACTCCAACACTCCATCGTTCCAGTCGTCCGGTTCATGGGTCATTTCATCCCCACCAATTGCGCCACGCGCAGGACGTCCTCGGGCAGCCGGTGGAGAAAGCTGGCGATGTGCTGCGCCATCAACTGACAGGTGAGACCCAGCACCGTCATCCCGCTGAGCAGTTTGATGGCGAAACTTTCTGAAAACACATTCATCTGCGGAACCGCGCGAGCCAGCACCGCGAACACGAGGAGGATGATGAACGTCACCGCGAGCAACGGCGCCGCCATCTGGATCGCAAACACGAAGATGTAACTGGTGCGGTGAACGACATCCA
>CAMCCU010000052.1 GCA_945872975.1 Pedosphaera parvula Ellin514 | reverse complement strand
TCGCTGGTGGAAGGACTTTCCGACGAATTGAAATACGCGCTTGTCGCGGGTGCGGTCACGGGCGGCGGTCTGACGGTGATTGCCAACGCGCCCAATCCGGCGGGTATCGGGATTCTTCAGGACGCGAAAGTGTTCGAGGGCGAAGGCATCAGCCCGCTCGGACTGTTCCTCGGCGCGTTGCCGCCCACGGTGGTGGCGATTGTGTTCTTCTGGCTGCTGCACTGAACTCGAATGATTTCCCCACTTCCCAACACCATGAACACCGTCGCCTTCTACGACACGAAGCCTTACGACCGCGAATACTTTGAGCGCGCTGCTGACGCAGGGCGCTTGCGATGCCAGTTCCATGAATTTCGCCTTACCAGCGAGACCGCCGCCAGCGTGGATGGGGCGCAGGCCGTCTGTGTGTTTGTGAACGACCGCCTCGATGCCGCCTGCTTGAAGCAACTTCACCAGGCCGGCGTGCGACTCGTGGCGTTGCGCTGCGCGGGCTTCAACAACGTGGACGTGGCCACGGCAAAGTCCCTCGGCCTCGCCGTCACCCGCGTGCCCGCGTATTCGCCGCACGCGGTGGCCGAACACACCATCGCGCTCCTGCTCGCGCTCAACCGCAAAATCCACCGCGCCTGGAACCGCGTTCGCGAGCACAATTTTTCCTTGAGCGGCCTCGTCGGATTCGACATCCACGGCAAGACCATCGGGGTGGTCGGCACGGGACGAATTGGCAAAATCGTGGCGCAGATCTTTCGTGGATTCGGGACGGAAGTGCTGGCCTTCGACCCATTTCCCGCGCCCGACTGGGCGTCAGCGCATGGCGTGCGCTACACCGATTTCGAAACGCTGCTGTCCACGGGTAATATCGTCTCGCTGCACCTGCCGCTCACACCACAATCGCGTCACCTGCTCAACGCGGAGACCTTCGCACGCATGAAGCCCGGTGCAGTCCTCGTCAACACGAGCCGGGGTAAACTGGTGGACACAACCGCTCTCATCGAAGCATTGAAAAGCGGACGGCTCGGCGGCGTCGCGCTTGATGTCTATGAGGAGGAGGAGGGCCTCTTCTTCGAAGATCACTCCGGCGAAATTCTTCAAGACGATGAACTGTCGCGCCTCCTTACCTTTCCCAACGTCCTCATCACCGCTCATCAGGCGTTCCTAACGCATGAGGCGTTGAGCGAGATCGCACGGGTGACGACGGCGAATCTGATCCGCTTTGCCGAGGGCGGGCCGTTCCTCGAAGAATCGGTCTTGGCGAGCCACCCCGCTCCATCTCCAGCACCTTAATGAAGTGGCGTGAGGCGGTGGGCGGGAGTTCTCCATCGGGTATAACCCTGGGCCCGTTTGTGGTTCCATCATTTCTTCAACCTGCGGCTGGAACGGCGTGATGCCGATGGTGCCGCCACCGTAAAGGCGTGGGCTTCGTCGATCTGTTTCATTCCGGAACGAGTGGTAGGGTTACACCCCATGGTGCCGCACCAGCCCGCAACCTACCGTGCGGATAGTGTTACAAACCACCAAAGCAACCATCGAAAACAAAATGAAAACAAAATACACCCATTCACTCGCGCTCCTCGTAGCTGCGGGCGCCCTCTTGATCTCCAGCGCATCCCTGCGCGCTTCCGACACGGACGACCGCATCGAGTCATCCGCCAAGAAGTCTTACGTTTTCAAGACCCACCTCAAACACGACTCCATCAAGACCGTGTCCAAGGACGGTGTTGTCACCCTGACCGGAACCGTCGCCGACAGCTCCCACAAATCCCTCGCCCAGGACACCGTCGAGAGTCTGCCCGGCGTGAAGAGCGTGGACAACCGGCTCAAAATCAAAGGTGAAACTCCCGCCGAACATTCGGACGGCTGGATCAGCACGAAGGTGAAGACCACGCTCCTCTTCCATCGCAACGTCAGCGCCGGGAAGACGGACGTGTATGTGAAGGACGGCATCGTCAGCCTGCGCGGCGAAGCCTCGAGCCATGCCCAGAGGGAGCTGACCACCGAATACGCCAAGGACGTCGAAGGCGTGAAGGAAGTGAAGAATGAGATGACGATTGCCAAGAATCCGGCGAAGTCGGACGAAACGATTGGCGAGAAAATCGACGACGCATCCATCACGGCCCAGGTCAAATCGTCCTTGATGTCGCATCGCTCGACCAGCGCCTTGAAGACGAAGGTTGAGACGACGGATGGCGTGGTGACATTGAGCGGCAAAGCCAGGAACGCGGCCGAGAAGAGTTTGGTCACCAAGCTGGTCACGGACATCAACGGAGTGAAGAGCGTGATCAACAACATGACCGTTGAGGCGGTCGTGTCGAAAGCCAATCCCCCAATTCTCCCGGTGCAGAATTTGCGAATTGCACAGCAGTAAAATCAAAATGATGCGTCGCTGTCATCGGGTGCGAAAGCTCATCCAGTGGCAGCACCCTCAAAACCAACCGAAAGAAAAATCATGTTATACACAATTGCGGTAGTGCTGCTCGTGCTCTGGCTGCTGGGAATGGTGACCAGTTTCGCCATGGGTGGCTTCATCCACATCCTGCTGGTGGTTGCCGTTGTCATGGTGCTCGTCAACATCATCTCCGGGCGCAAACGCATCTGATGCGGTGAAACAAGAACTCAAGTCAGCCTCCTCATTGAACCAAACAGACATCGAAACTCGTTATGAATAAAACCTTCTCTCTGGCCCTTCTCGTTGGCGGCGTCGTGCTCATGATCGTTGGCATCAACGTCACGAACTCCTTCAGCTCAGACGTGTCCCAGTTCTTCACCGGCTCGCCGACGGACAAAGCCATCTGGATGCTCATCGGCGGCATCGTCGCCACGGTCGCGGGGCTGACGATGACGATGCGCGGGTCAAAACAGGCCTGAGACTCGATGGAAATCAGTCTCGTCCGCGACGCATTCGGCGGGCACGGGTGGCGCGCGCCGTCAACCCGTCAGCCCGGTCTGCCGTTGTAGAAGGCGAACGTCATACGGATTCAGCCTTTCGCTTTTGGGGATGGTTAATCGCCGGGCGATGAACTTCTCCATTGATCCCGAGAAACTGATCTGGCGCCGCGCTTTTCTCGCCCGGAGCACGACAGGGTTGGGAACACTTGCGCTGGCGTCCTTGCTCAATCCAACGGCAGCGGCATCAGGTAATTCGCCTGGCTTCAAAGGGTGCACGATTTCCACGCCACGATGATGCACCTGCTCGGAGTTGATCACACTCGCCTCAACCATCGATTCGAAGGTCGCGACTATCGGTTGCCCGACATCGCCGGGCAGCTAGTCAGTGGAATCCTCGCCTGATCGCGTCGCATTGGCTGGCCGCGCGGGGGCGACCAGAAACAAAAGTTCACTCCAGTTGATTTTGAAGTTTATCTTTTCGAGCAAGTAGGTATCGTCGCGCCCATCCAGACAACAATTCCGACGATGGCAACGGCTGCTGTATCCGACTGTCAACGCTCAATGCTGCTGGTTCATCGAACGATTGAGGAAGTGCAGATGAAAAGCATTCTCGTGATAGACGACGACAGGGATCTCCGACTGGCATTAACCACCTCGCTTGAGCACCAAGGCTGGCAAGTAATTGCGGCCTCCGATGGGGATCAAGGGATTGAACTAGCCAGAAAACACCTTCCTCGCGCCATTCTTTGCGATCTTTTGATGCCAGGGAAAAACGGATTTCGAGTTTGCTCCGTCATCCGTAACGACGATGCGTTGAAGTATTCGCTTTTGATCGCGATGTCGGGCAAAGGATTCGAAGACACCCGCCAGGCAGCTATGGAAGCTGGAGCTGATGAGTTCATGGTCAAACCTCTCGATTTCGATCGTCTCACTGCGCTGCTCGACCGATTTGCCACCGACTCTCCATCGAAGCAGCTCTCCGCCGTTACTGAACACACTGGCAATCCATTCGTCCGATTCTGGGGCGTTCGAGGTTCCATCCCTACTCCCGGGCCCGAAACGGTCCGTTACGGAGGAAATACGGCCTGCGTAGAGTTTCGGGGCGGCGGCGAGATCGTGGTCTTAGATGCTGGAACTGGAATCCGTCCGCTGGGCAACGCCCTCGCAGCAGAGTTCGCAGGTAAATCGCTCAGCCTGACCATTCTTCTGACTCATTCTCACTGGGACCATGTGCAAGGGTTTCCATTCTTCCAACCCGCGTACGACCCGTCCAATCGAATCAGGGTTCTGGGATTTGAAGGCACCCGAGATAGTCTGGCTGGGATTTTCTCAGCTCAGATGGAGAGCCCATTCTTCCCGATTGGATTGGCGCAAATGCCCAGCCACCTGAGTTTCGAGGAATTGCGCTCGATGGAGTTCTCGATCGGAAAAGTGCAAGTGCGAGCAGCCTTCACCAATCACCCCGGGGTCTGCGTCGGCTATCGCCTGGAAGTCGAAAACACCTCGTTGGCCTACTTGCCCGACCATGAACCATTCCATCGAATGAGGAATCACTCCGTGATCCCTGATGCCCTGAAGGATCAAACCAAACAGTTCGCTCTCGCGGAGGACGAGAAGGTCGTCCGTTTCCTCAAAAACGTGGATACCCTCATCTTGGACGCCCAATTCGACGCCGACGAATACGCGCGCCACACAGGCTGGGGACACAGCTCCATTGATGACGCTGTAGAACTCGCGCTGCGAGCCAATGTCCGAAGGTTGGTGCTCTTCCATCATGATCCGTCACACGATGACGCCAAGATCGACCAAATGGTTCAGCACGCTCAAGAACTGGTCGCAAAAAGCGGGAAGAAACTGGAAGTTGAAGCAGGCCGAGAGGGGTCGAGTTGCAACTTACTAGTTACTAGTCAGCTTGGGAAAGACTTAGGAACAGCATAGCCTACCAGCAGGTCCCCTCAGAAAAAGGAAAGAGCCGGATTGCTCCGGCTCTTTGGTGACAAGGTCGTATACGCCTTCACCCAGGCGCTCAGAAGGGTAACGAGGCCAACTTGTTTCGCTGCTCGAACCTCGTTACGAGCAAGACCTTTCTGCCAACCCTAAACGAGCAGCGAAATCTTGGAACAACTCTCAAACTTGGATGCTCTCGGTGCTTTGTCTGTTCAAAAAATAACTGAAAAGAGGCAGATTGTTTACAAGTAGCTGATTTACAAGGGACAATTTAAGCATCCCAGAGTCGGCTTAGTAAATCGAATCACTCAATTCGCAGTTAAGGAATACCCTGCAAACAAACGACGGCATTCCAAGAGGACTGAATCAGTTGATCGGCTGCGGATTGCGCCACGAATGACCTTCAACTGCCAACAACTGCTCTGCCGCAACGGGTCCCCAAGTGCCAGCCGTATAAAGCTCTTTGTCCGATAGAGCTTGGCCGCCCCAGTATTCGCGAATCGGATCAACGATACCCCAAGCTGTCTCGACTTCATCACGACGAATGAACAAAGTCGCATCTCCTTCAATCGCCTCGAGAAGGAGCCGTTCATATGCCTCAGGTGTGTAAGCACCGAATTCCGCGTCGTAACTAAAATGCATTCGGACTGGACGAATCTGCATGCTGGTTCCCGGCACCTTCCCATTGAACCGAAGCGTGATGCCTTCGTTGGGCTGAAGGCGAAGCGTAATGGCGTTTGCGTCCAGCTTGGGACCGCATTGCGCAGCGAATAAAACATTTGGAGTCGGTCGAAACTGGATTCTGACCTCACTCGCGCTCAAGGCGAGATTCTTGCCCGTACGCAGGTAGAACGGCACGCCGGCCCAACGCCAGTTGTCCACATGAAGTTTCGCGGCCACGTAAGTCTCGACGCTCGACCCCGGTCTCACTTTGGTTTCCTGCCGATAGGCAAGACGCGCGTGCCCACCAACCTCACCTTCCGAATATTGGCCGCGAACGACATTTGCGCCAACCTGGCTGGCAGACAAACGCCGAATCGATTTCAAAAGCTTCACTTTTTCGTCGCGCACCGCTTCCGCTTGAAGCGAAACTGGCGGCTCCATAGCGATCAACGCCATCACTTGCAGCAAGTGGTTTTGCACCATATCACGAAGCGCCCCAGCCTCCTCGTAGTAACCACCGCGTGCACCGACTCCGATCTTTTCACTAACTGTGATTTGGACGTGATCCACCGATTGGCGTGTCCACAACTGCTCAAATATCGAGTTAGAGAACCGAAACATCAGGATGTTCTGAACCGTCTCTTTGCCGAGATAATGGTCGATGCGATAAATTTGTTTCTCGTGCGCGAACCGCGTCAGTTCTGAGTTCAGCTTCTGCGCGGACGCCAGATCGTGGCCGAATGGCTTTTCGACGACCACTCGCTGCCAACCCGCGTCCGGCTCGTCGCGGCGCAGCAACTTGGCTTTCGAAAGATGTTCGACGATTTCCGCAAACTGGCTGGGGGAAGTCGAAAGGTAAAACACCAAGTTGTTCCTCAACTGCTCATTGCCGAAGCCGGAAAGCATATCGCCTAACTTTTGATACGCGCTGGCTTCCGAGAACTCGCCCTGACAGTAGTGAAGATTGACCGCGAACGCATCCCAGACAGCCTGGTCAACTCGCTTTGTTCGGGAAAACTGCGCTAGTGCCTCTTTCAATTCCGCCCGCCATGCCTCGTCCGACTTTTCACGCCGCGCGAAGCCGATAATCTTGCATGGCGTTGGCAGTTGTTTCTCCGCGAACAGATGGTAAAGGGCAGGAATCAACTTGCGTGCAGTCAGGTCACCGCTGGCACCGAAGATGACGATAGTACACGGCTCAACGGTTTTGGTTCCAAAATTCAACCGACACGTTAGCAACTCATCCAGCTGATCCGATTGATCCATGGGTGTGGACAGTGGAGAACCAGCTTTAAGAATTCAACCATTCGTTACCCCCCCCCTTCTGATGAGAACACCTCCCCACCATTCGACACGTCGTAGGGCTGGGTTCAATTGCCTCTTTCAGAATCGCAGCTTTTGCACCCGCATCCACCACCATCAACGACTGCTTTACGATCGAGCCATATCGCAGCTCAAAAAAACTTCAAAAAACTGTTGCACCGAAGGCTTCGGCTGATACAGTTCGCGTCCGCTTTCATTCGGGAGCGGGAATTTAGTTTAACTGAATAACATAAAATCGTTCTTTCTATGGCTGGACAACGCATTCGCATTCGCCTGAAAGCCTACGACCACCGGGTTATCGACGCGTCGGCACACGACATCGTCGAGACCGTCAAGCGCACAGGCGCTCGCGTGGCCGGGCCAATCCCCCTTCCAACGCGCGTCGAGCGCTTCACCGTGCTGCGGTCCCCGCACTCGGACAAAAAATCCCAAGAAACCTTCGAACAACGCACCCACAAGCGACTGCTCGATATCCTCGACCCAACCGCCAAGACGGTGGACGAGCTCAAGAAGCTCAACCTTCCCGCTGGCGTTGACATCACCATCAAGATTTGACGCTATGCCACTCGGATTGCTCGGAAAGAAATTGGGCCATACCCGCGTTTATGACGCGAATGGCGTCGCCATTTCGGTGACTGTCGTATTGGCAGGACCGAACCGCGTTATTCAGGTCAAGACTCAGGCGGGCAAGGATGGCTATAACGCCGTTCAGCTCGGTCTGATTGACCAGAAGGAACAGCGCGTGACCAAGCCATTGCTAGGCCACTTCAAGAAATTTGGCGCGACTCCTGTCAAGAAGATCAAGGAATTCCGCAACTTCTCCAAAGAAGTGAAGCCCGGCGAAGTCGTCGGAGCCACTCTCTTTGAAGTCGGTGACTTTGTGGACGCGATCGGCGTCACCAAGGGACGCGGATTCGAAGGCGTTATGAAGCGCTGGAACTTCCGTGGTGGTGACGCAACACACGGTGCGAAGGGCTGGAAGCGCCGCTCTGGTGCCATCGGCTGCCGCTTGTTCCCCGGCACTGTCAACCGTGGCATGAAAATGCCCGGTCACATGGGCCAGGACCGACGCACGACGCAGAACCTTGAAATCATCCAGGTTCGTGAGGGCGATAATCTTCTCCTCATCAAGGGTTCTATCCCTGGTTCGGAAGGTGATTACGTCATCATTCGCGAATCCAAAAAAATGAACCGCGAAGTAGTGGCCAAGAAACGCGAGATGGCTGCGGCGAAGGCCAAGGCTGCCCCAGCGAAGAAGGGCGCCGCTAAACCTGCTGCGAAAAAGTAAACGATCATGAAGCTTACAGTTAAAGATACTAACGGAAACCAGCAGGGCGAATTCGACGTGAAATTCGAACTGGTGGAAGGTGGTCGCGGCACACAAGCCGTCCATGACACTGTCGTTGCTTATCAGGCAGCCCAACGCATGGGCACCGCGTGCGCAAAGACCGTCGGCGAAGTCTCCGGTTCCAACAAAAAGCCTTGGCGCCAAAAAGGCACCGGGCGCGCCCGCGCCGGTTCTCATCAATCCCCCTTGTGGGTCGGCGGCGGCGTGGTCTTCGGACCTAGGCCTCGCGACTTCGCAAAGAAGGTCAATTCCAAGACCAAGCAACTCTCCCTCCGCAAAGCGCTCACTGAGCGACTTAAGGCGGGCGATGTTCAGGTGTTGGCCGACTTGAAACTAGGCTCGCCCAAGACCAAAGGCTTCACCGCCATCCTCGCCAAACTTGGCGTGAAGGGCACTGCATTGTTTGTGGACGCCACCGTCGATGCCAATGTCCTCCTTGCCTCGCGCAACATTCAAGGCATTGAAGTCACTACGGCTGACAACGTGAACACCTATCAGGTGCTTCGTCCGAACCACCTCGTCCTCACCAAGAGCGCATTCGACAAACTCGAAGCCCGCCTCAAGTAACTGCCATGAACTCCTTTGAAATCATCAAGACCGCGCGGTTGACCGAAAAAGGCACGCGTCAGGGATCGAAGTATAACCAATACACGCTGGTGGCTGACCGTCGCGCCAGCAAACCCCAGATCAAACGGGCCGTCGAAGAACTCTTCAAGGTCAAGGTAGTTGGTGTAAACACCCTCAATGTCCGCGGCAAAGCCCGCCGTCAACGCACCGCTCAGGCGGGTCGTGACGAGAACTGGAAGAAAGCCATCGTGACGCTGAAAGAAGGCGACAAGATCGTTTTAACCTAACGGTTCAAACAACCACTTTGCACGAGAGCGAATCGGGAAACCGGTTCGCTCTTTTTTGTTCTCGGCCACAGTAGGGGGGAGAATTTCGCGGCAACTGCAGAAAATCCAAACTTGTGGGAAAACGGATATCCTCTACTGCCGCTCAATTCGCGAGCTTTAGGAAGGGAATGACGTGCTTCGCCAGTTCAGCAGCGGAGAGTTTCAATGCGTCCTCGTATTTCAAGGCGTCTGCCACATCGAACTTGCCAGAACTAACCCGGCGCAAGGTGGCGAGGTGAGCGCCACATCCAAACTTCTGACCGAGTTCGTGAGCTAACGTCCGCACGTAGGTGCCCTTTGTGCATGCCACGCGGAAAAATGCATACGGTTCTTCGTATTGGGTAAACCGGAAATTGTAGATGTGAATAAGCCTCGACTTGCGTTCCACTTCCAAGCCCTTGCGCGCAAGTTTGTAGAGCGGAACCCCGCCAATCTTGACGGCTGAGACCATGGGCGGCTGCTGCATGATGTCACCAATGAACCCGGCCGCCGCCTCGTTCAAAAGATCCATGCTCAACGGCGGCACAGGCTTGGTTTCCAACACATCGCCGTCGGTGTCATAGCTGTTGGTGGTTTCCCCGAACTTGATCCAGCCGGAGTAAACCTTGTCGTCGGACATGAGCTTCTCCGAGAGCTTCGTGCCACGACCGAGGAGCATGATCAGCAGCCCCGTCGCGTTTGGATCCAGCGTGCCGCAGTGGCCTACTTTCTTGATCCGGAACCCGTCGCGAATCTCGTCCACAATGTCGTGCGAGGTCGGACCGGCTGGCTTGTCGATCAGCAAAGCACCGTCGAGCGCGTCAAAGGCGTGCATGATTCAGCTGGCGGATTTAAGAGCTTTCTTGATGGCGTTGAGAACGCGACGCTGGGCAGCCATCGGCTTGCCGACGATCCGAGCACCGGCGGCCGCACGATGCCCCCCCCCGCCGAACTGGCCGGCAATGGCGTTAACATCAACATCGTCGCTCTTTGATCGGAGACTAATGCGCGTCAATTCCGGCTCGGCTTCCTCAAAGACACAGGCAACGACAACACCCTGTATTGCACGGATGTGATCGATGAGGCCCTCTGCGTCGTCGCGCTGCGCACCCGTGCGGACGAAGTCGCGTTTCTTGAGCCAGAAGTAGCCTGTCTGCTTGTCGTGCGTGAGACGAAACTTGTTGTATATATGCCGCAGTAACTGGACCCGGCCGAGCGGATAGGACTGATAAACTTCCTGCGAAATGCGGCCAAGGTCGGCGCCCTTCTCTACGAGATGGCTCGCCACCTGGAATGTCGCCGGAGTCGTGCTCTGGTATTGGAACGAGCCCGTGTCCGTGGAGACGGCGGTGAAAAGGCAGTCCGCAATTGCGCGCGTGATGGGCCATCTACCAGCCTTGAGCAGGCGATAGATCAGCTCGCCCGAGGAAGGCTCCTTCGACGAGACCCAGTTGATGTCCGCGTAGCGGGTGTTGCTGGCGTGGTGATCGATGTTGATGAAAACTTTGCGATCCCCAATGCAGTCCCTCACCGCACCCAACCGTTCGAAGCTGGCGCAGTCGGTCGCGATCACGCAATCGAACGAGCGTTTCGGCTGCGGAAGCGCGAACATTTTGTGGGAATCGAGGAAGGAAAGCTTGTCCGGCACCGGATGCTCATTCCAGCAGGTGACTTCCTTACCATCGGCTTTTAACGCAAGCGCCAGGCCAAGCTGGGAACCGATACAATCTCCATCTGGACGAACGTGGCCGACGATGCAAATAGTCCGGCTCTCGCGAATCGTGTCGATTATCTTTTGGACGGTTCGCGTGGACTTCATGGTACCGAGGAACCCTTTTCCTGCTGTTCCTTCTCGAGTTCCTCAATGAGGCGCAGAACGTGATTTCCACGTTCGACCGAGTCGTCGATGGAGAAGCGGAGGCGCGGGGTGAATTTCAAGATCACTTCCTTCGCGACGTGCTCCTGGATGAGAGGACGGGCCTTCCGGAGCAGCGCCATGGCGGCCCGCTGCTGCGCGGCATCGCCAAGGATGCTGATGAAGATGCGGGCATTCTTGAGGTCGCCGCCAAGCTCAACGTCGTTGACGCAGATGAGGCCGGCGTCGCCCACGGGAACTTCGCGGCGGAGAGCTTCGCAGACAGCGCGCTTCAAAAGTTCACGAACGCGCTCGTGTCGATGGGTCGCCATGGGAATGTTCTGCGGCGATTAAAGCTTGGCAGTGTGCTTCTCGACCAGGTAGGCCTCGATGACATCACCCACCTGAAGCTCGTTGAAGCCGTCGATGCGAATGCCGCATTCCATGCCGGCACGCACTTCGTTGACCTCGTCCTGAAAACGCCTGAGCGTCTGGGTCTGGCCCTCGTAAATGAGATTTTTCCGGCGCATGATGCGGACTTTGCCGCGCGCGATGCGTCCGGAACTGACGATGCAACCTGCAACGTTGCCGCCCTTGGAAAGCTCGAAAATCTTCTTCACCTCAGCGGATCCGACCACCACTTCCTTGATGATCGGATCGAGCAATCCAGCCATCGACTCCTTCACCTGATCGATCAGCTCGTAAATGATGGAGTAAAGTTTGATCTGCACTCCTTCGCGCTTGGCGATGTCCGAGACGCCGTTGTCGATGCGCGTATGGAAGCCGAGAATGATACCCTTGGAGGCCGAGGCAAGCATGACATCGGTTTCGGTGATCGTTCCGACGGCACTGTGGATGATGTCCAACGAAACCTTGTCGAACTCATTTTTCTTGAGCGCTTCGACAATGGCTTCCACGGATCCTTGAGTGTCTGCCTTCACCACGACTTTGAGCACCTTGGCGGAGTTTTCCGCCAGCGTCGCAAACAAATTCTCAAGCGTAATTTTGGAGCGGGCTTCCTTGGCGAGCGACCTGGCTTCCTGTTCGCGGGATTCGGCAAGCTCGCGCGCCGCGCGATCATTTTCCATGACGCTGAACTCGAGGCCCGCTTCTGGAACACCGTTTAACCCGAGGACTTTGACCGCCACGGAGGGGCCGGCCTCTTTCAAGCGCTTGTCCTCTTCATTGATCAGGGCGCGGACTTTCCCCCAGTACTGGCCGCAGATGATGACGTCGCCCACACGCAGTGTTCCCTTTCGAACGAGAACCGTGGCGGTCGGACCACCGGGGTCGAGACCTGACTCGATGATGTTGCCCTTCGCGCGACGATCGGGATTGGCCTTGAGCTCCATCAACTCGGATTGAAGGATCAAGATTTCGAGCAGGTGCGGAATTCCCGCCTTGGTGAGGCCCGAGACTTCGACGAAGGTAGTATTGCCGCCCCAGTCGTCCGGCACGAGGCCACGTTCCTGAAGCTGCTGACGCGCCTTCATGACGTTCGCGTTCGGGTGGTCGCATTTGTTGATGGCGACGATGATAGGCACCTTGGCAGCTTGCGCATGGGCCAATGCCTCGAGCGTCTGCGGCATCACACCGTCATTTGCTGCAACGACGAGGATGACAATGTCCGTGACGTTTGCTCCACGAGCGCGCATCGCGCTGAACGCTGCGTGACCCGGTGTATCCAGAAAGGTGATCTGCTGAAGCTCAGTCTTCCGTTCAGGATGCGGGAAGGAAATCGTATAGGCACCAATGTGCTGGGTGATGCCGCCGGATTCACCGGAGGCCACATTGGTCTGGCGGATGGAATCGAGCAGCGTGGTCTTGCCGTGGTCAACGTGGCCCATGATGGTCACGACTGGGGCACGAGTCTTGAGTTGCTCAGGCTTGTCTTCGGTATCTATCTCTGTCGCTTTCTTCGGCGCGTGAACGGTGCCACCACCACGATCGCGCTTTTCGACTTCAAACTTGAAACCATATTTCGAGCACAGCCGCTGGGCGATGGTTTCGTCGATGGCCTGATTGACGTTGGCCATCACTTTCAGCTCGATCAGGTCAGCGATGAGCTGGAAAGGTTTCTTCTTCAGTTGCTCTGCGAGCTCGCGAACGATGATCGGGGGCTTGAGCGTGATGACCACTGCGCCCTCGGGCGTGTTATAGACTGGGCCGGTGGGCTGCGCTGGACGACCTGAAGCCATCGGTGTACCGCCGGGCCTCCCGCCAGGCCCTTGGAAGCCTTGCGGTCTTCCATACCCTTGCTGAGGCCCGCGAGCACCCCGCTGGTCGAATCGGCCTCGACCAAAATCTTGACGCGCGGCTGGTGCAGGAGTTATTCCGCGAGCCGCGGGTTTTCCGAAAGCAGGTTTCTCTGGCTGGCGCGGCGCCGGACGAGAGGGCAGTTGAATGCGGCCTACCAAATCCCCTACTCGCGGTCCTGCTGGAGGAGCGGGATTCTGAGGCGGCACTGGTGGCGGCACTGGTGGCTCGGGCAGCGCAGACGTTGGAGCCGGTTCGACTGAAGCAACGGGAGCAACAGGAGCCTTCGCTTCCACTGGTTCCGACGACGGAGCTGGCCTCCCCGGCCTGGAGGGCAGTTGAATGCGGCCGACCAGTTCACCTACTTGTGGTCCAACGGGTGGTTCAGGCCGAACCTCAACGACAGGAGCGGGAGTCGGCTCAGGCGGTGCGGAAACAATCAGGATCGGCTCAGGAGCCGACGGTGGTGCCGGAGGAGTTTCAAGAACGGCAGCGGCGGGCTTGAGGTGGTCTTCGAGATACTCGGCGGTGATCTTATCCAGCGAGCTGGACGGCACCTTGGCAGTGGCAATGCCCAATTCTTTGGCCTTCAAAAGCACATCTTTGCTCTCGATTCCAAGCTTCTTCGCGATCTCGTAAATACGAACGGGCATATGTATCTGTTCTCAACTGGCTGGAAAACCTGATCTTCATGCGCACACGACGCTGAGATGGTTTCCCGTCGCCATACCGATCAGGCGATGCTGGTCTCCCCAATATTAAAGGAGCGACGAGCAGCTTCTATTTTCGCAGCTTCCATGATGGACTCTGCTTTGTCACCAATTTCCGGCATCTCCGCCAGATCACTGACTTCCGCCTGAAGCAAAACTTCCAAGCTGGTCAGACCATGCTGAACCAGCGCGCCAGCATGCTCCTCCGAAATTCCAGGAATCCCCGCCAGCGCCTTCACAAGCTGGGCAATCTTCTCTTCAAAACCCATGACAGCCACGTGTTCCGCCTCGATGTCCACCTGCCAACCGGTCAACCTCGCGCTGAGGCGCGCATTCTGACCACGTTTACCGATGGCGAGTGACAGCTGATCGTCCCCAACCAAGATCCTGACCCGCCGACGCACCTCATCCACTTCCATGCTCTTCAGTTTGGCAGGAGCCAGAGCGTTCGTAACGAAC
Source organism: Pedosphaera parvula Ellin514 (assembly GCA_945872975.1). Classification (GTDB taxonomy): domain Bacteria; phylum Verrucomicrobiota; class Verrucomicrobiia; order Limisphaerales; family JADJPG01; genus JADJPG01. The sequence continues at coordinate 3,112 of CAMCCU010000052.1, read as the reverse complement.
TCGCGAATATTCGATGACCACCGGATGATGTCCACCTTCTCGTTGTTGAGCTCCCGAACGATATTCTTGACGCGTTGACCCCGGAGGCCGACACAGGCTCCGACGGGATCAACTTTCTCGTCGCGCGTATAAACGGCAAGTTTCGTCCGAAAACCAGGCTCCCGGGCGATGCCTTTAATCTCGATGGTCCCGTCATTAATTTCAGAGACCTCCAAGAGGAACAGCTTGATGACAAACTGAGGGTCCGCGCGAGACAAGATAATCTCGGGGCCGTGAGGACCGTTCTCCACTGCCTTCACATAGCAACGGATACGCTCACCCACCTGATATTCCTCAGTGGGAACCCGTTCGCGATTCGGCAGCAACGCCTCATACTTGCCCAAATCAATGTGAACGTCCGACCTTTCAAACCGGCGAACCGTCCCGCTGATAATCTCACCAACACGGTCTTTGAACTCTGTGAAAATCAACTGCTTCTCCGCACGGCGGATGTGCTGCATCAGGGATTGCTTTGCATACTGGGAGGCAATTCGACCGAACCCCGCCGGCGTCACCTCAATTTCCAACTCCTCCCCGGCAATGGCATCCGCTTTAACCCGACGGGCGTCGAACACCGAAATCTGATCGTGCTTAGAGAGAACTTTCTCCGCCACCACGAGCTTTGCGAACGCTTTGATATCGCCTGACTTGGGATCAATCACGCAACGCAGCTCACGGGCGGGACCCACCGCCTTCTTCGCCGCGGAAAGCAATGCCTCCTGTACAGCCGCAACCAGGACATCCTTGCTGATGCCCTTTTCCCGCTCCCAGAATTCCAACACGGCTAAAAAGTCGGCGTTCATATGCACAATCCACCCCGGCTCACCTGAGGAACAAAAAAGCCGGAAGTTAATCTCCGACTTGTTCGCGCTGGCAGCCCAGCAAACTTTACGTTCTGTCTAGGAGCATAGAAATGCACGGAAAGGGAGTCAAGTCGCAAAACCCTTGGTGTCGGCGGGAGCAGGACGCGTCCTTCGAGATTCATAAGTCGAGGATGTTGGGGGATTTGGAGGAGATGAGTGCGTGGAGACGTTGGCGGCCGCCCCGAGCGGATCTAAAACGTTTCTGGAAGGTGCGGGTGTTGCATTTGGTTTTGGGATTGTGCTTGCGAGCGTGATCAACGGCGGCATTGGCCAGGCTCACGACCACCCGCCGGATCATCCCCAAGACTCGTGCCGCTCGCGGGCTGCGCACGCGGCTCTGGTCCTCGTGCAGCGTGATGTCCAAACAATGGTGCAGCCGGCTTTCAATGGCCCAGTAACCGCGCTTGAGCGCGAGCATGCCCTGAGCGTGCAACTCGGCGAGGGTCAAACTGCTCAGGAGGTAAACCACGCCGCGGCACCATTTGCCCTTGCGCCGGATTCGTGTCTCCAAGCGGGCCGCCAGGCGGGCTCCCGGAAAGCCCACCTGGCGGGGGGTGACTTCCAGGCACTCCAGCAAGCGGATCTCCAGCCGCCCCCGGTTGCGTTCCCGCTGCAGAGCCCGGGTCTGCGCCGTGGGCCGAGGGGGAAAATGCCTGTTTGGCAAACAGGCTTTCGAGGGTCTTTTCAACGGTCAACTGATTGCCTTTGACCGTGAGCAGAAAGTCGCCTCCTTGCTGGTGGAGGATCTGCCGCGCCGTTTCACCCTGCGTATGGAGCGCGTCGGCCAGCACGATTTTGCCGGCCAAATCCTGTTGGAGCAACAGCCTGCGCCCGGCGGGGATTTCGTTGCTCTTGGCCTCGGTCACAACACTGCCCAGAAAGCGTCCCGTGGAGTTGACCGCATTGACGATTTCCACCCCGCCGTGACGGACCTTTTTGCCATCAATGATCACGATCCGATCCTGCGTCGGACCCAGGATCTGCTGCTGCCACCGCAAGAGCACCCGCTCCAGCGCGTCATCATCGACTTCGCACAAGACCCGGCCAAAGGTCGTCTTGCCGGGACAACGGATGTCGCCCGTCTTCAGGTCATGGCGAAAGCGCAGGACGCGCAATTGCCCCTGGCTCAAGGTCTGTGCGTAGTCGGCCAGATCCTGCGGCCCCCGCGTCACTCCCTGGGCCGAAGCCATGACCATCAGGCAAATCATTCCCGCGATCGGGTAGGCCAGCGACTCGGCCCGGCGAAATTCCGCCACCTCGGCCCGCACCGCTTCCATCAGGCTGCTGATCTGCCCCGCCTTGGCGGTGCAACGCGGCGTCACCTTCGCCTCCACCTGAGCCCAGGCCGGTGCCAGTGCGGCGGCACGCAGCTTGACGCAGGCCTTCTTGACCAGCTCACGAATCCAAATCTGCTTGGGCGCGTCGTGCTTCTCGTAAAAGTCATCCGCATCGCGTTTCCAACCCGCCGTGCGCCCGAGGTGCGACCAGCCACTGACTTTGTAGGCGGTCCCTTGATAAAAGCGGGGATCGACGAAGGTCTCGACCAAAGCGATGGGATGGCCCCAGCGTTTCTCCCAATCAGCGGAGAGTTGCTGGAGCATGAGCTTCATGAAGCGGCTGATGAGGTTCGGTGAATGGCAATCAGGCAGAACCAGCAGGCGGGAATTATTGGCCAGCAAACCCCGGCGGCGGCGGCATTGTTCGGCGGTCCAGCCGATGAAGTTGTCGCGATCCTTGAGATGGAAGGCCGCCGAACTCCAGGTGGCCACCGCCAGCCACCGGCCCCGGTAGAGCAGCGCATAGCGCAGATGCTCGCCCACCAGAGTGACGTTGTGGAGGTAGTGATGTTCGAGGATCGCCTGGTCGCACCGGGCGAGTTCCTCCGGGTGGGTCAAGAGTTGGAGGCGGCCATGCTCCAGAATATGTTGCTCATCGGGGGAAAGATCGCGCCGTTGCTTTTTGCTCATGCCGGCAGCGTAAAAAACTGCCGGAAGGATGTCCCGCAAAAAGTGCTAACCCCTTCCACCCCATGACCGCCTTCCGGTGGAGAGTCGCGTCCTGTAGATTCCGCAAGGTGGTCTAGATCTCGGGTAATTTGCGACGGCGCGCATTTTTTGGGCGCGTCCCGGCCACGAACTCTCGTTTCGGCCGAAGACGCGCCCGAAAGGCGACGACACCTCGCCTGTAGACGGCAGTGGTCGTGTGCTTGG